>NZ_JBFAYB010000082.1:0-17673 GCF_040681075.1 Streptomyces sp. NPDC051907
CCGGACGGAGCCGCACACAATCAGCCCCGCCGGCGATTGAGGCGCAAACCAAGCCCCGCCGGCGATTGAGGCGCGGGGTCCGGGGCAGCGCCCCGCGGGTCGCCCGCGCAGGGCATGTCACCGTCGCCCCGGGGGGCTCCGCCCCCGTACGCCCTACGGGCGTGTCCTCAATCGCCGGACGGGCTGGGTTTCCCCGGACATGAGCCGCACACAATCAGCCTCGCCGGCGATTGAGGCGCGGGGTCCGGGGCAGCGCCCCGCGGGTCGCCCGCGCAGGTCACGTCGCCCCCACCCCAGCGCGCCCCGCCGCTACTCCGGCTTTTCGAACTCGTACGCCTCGACCTCCGCGATCAGACGCGCCCGGCGCTCCTCGTCGTCGTCCAGGAACGACGCCTCGAAGGAGTTGCGCGCCAACTCGCGCAGCCGCTCGTCGTCCAGCGCCAGCGCCTCGTGCACCGCGTGGAAGGTGTCGCCGACGTAGCCGCCGAAGTACGCCGGGTCGTCGGAGTTGACCGTGCAGAGCAGCCCCGCGTCCATCATCCGGGCCAGCGGGTGGTCCTCCAGCGTGTCGACGGCCCGTAGGCGCACGTTCGACAGCGGGCACAGGGTCAGCGGGATCCGCTCCCGCACCAGCCGCTCCACCAGCTCCGCGTCCTCCATGCAGCGCAGGCCGTGGTCGACGCGCTCGACGCCGAGGAGGTCGAGCGCCTCTCGGATGTACGCCGGCGGTCCCTCCTCGCCCGCGTGCGCCACCTTGCGCAGCCCGAGCGCGGCCGCCGCCTCGTACACCTCGCGGAACTTCGACGGCGGATGCCCCGCCTCCGCCGAGTCCAGGCCGACCGCCGTGATCCGGTGCAGATACGGCTTCGCGGCCTCGAGCGTGGCCATCGCCGACTCGGCCGGCTCGTCCCGCAGGAAGCACATGATCAGCCGCGTGGAGACGCCGTGCCGCTCCTCGGCGTGGTCGAGCGCGCGGGACAGGCCCTCGACGACCGTGCCGATCGCCACGCCCCGGGCGGTGTGCGCCTGCGGGTCGAAGAAGATCTCCGCGTGGCGCACGCCCTGCCCGGCCGCGCGCTCCAGATACGCCTCGGCGAGCGCGGCGAAGTCGTCCTCGGTGCGCAGCACGGCCATCAGGCCGTAGTACAGGTCGAGGAAGGACTGGAGGTCCTCGAAGAGATAGGCGCGGCGGAGCGCGTCGGCGTCCGCGTACGGCAGCGTCACGCCGTTGCGCGCGGCGAGCGCGAAGGCGAGTTCCGGTTCGAGGGTGCCTTCGATATGAAGGTGGAGTTCGGCCTTGGGGAGGGGCATCACCCCATGCTAGGCCGTCGGCGGCTCAGGTCCGTTTGGGCACGGGGATGCGCCACAGGTCCTTGGCGACGCTCAGCTCGCCCTCGAAACCGGCCGCGCGGGCCTGGCGCTCGAAGTCGTCGGGGTCGCTGTAACGCTGCGAGAAGTGGGTCAGCACCAGATGCCGCACACCCGCGTCACGGGCCGCGCGGGCGGCCTGTCCGGCGGTCAGATGGCCGTGCTCGACGGCCAGTCGCTCGTCCTCGTCCAGGAAGGTGGACTCGATGACGAGCAGATCGCAGCCCTCGGCGAGGGCGTGCACGCCGTCGCACAGCCGGGTGTCCATGACGAACGCGACGCGCTGCCCGCGCCGGACCTCGCTGACGTCGTCGACGCTGACGCCGCCGACCTCGCCCTCGCGCAGCAGTCGGCCGACGTCCGGGCCCTTGATACCGTGCGCGGCGAGCTTCTCGGGCAGCATCCGGCGGCCGTCCGGCTCGATCAGGCGGTAGCCGTACGACTCGACGGGGTGCGAGAGCCTGCGCGCTTCGAGGGTGTACGAAGCGGTCTGGGCGAGCACTCCGTCGACGGCGACCGGGGTCTGGGTCAGCTTGACGGTCTCGCGGTAGGCGGTGGCGTACCGCAGCCGGTCGAAGAAGTGCTGTCCGCTCGCCGGGTAGTGGGCGGACACCTCGTGCGGGACCCGGTCGAGGTTGATCCGCTGGATCACTCCGGCGAGGCCGAGCGAGTGGTCGCCGTGGAAGTGCGTGACGCAGATCCGGTTGATGTCGTGCGCGGCGACGCCGGCCCGGAGCATCTGGCGCTGGGTGCCCTCGCCGGGGTCGAAGAGGATGCCCTCGCCGTCCCAGCGGAGCAGATAGCCGTTGTGGTTGCGGTGCCGGGTCGGAACCTGGCTGGCGGTGCCGAGGACGACCAACTCGCGTACGGACAAGGCGCGCCGCCCGCTATCCGGGAGGCCAGGCGAGCCCGCGGCCGGCCAGGAGGTGGGCGTGCGCGTGGAATACGGTCTGGCCGGCGCCGGAGCCGGTGTTGAAGACGATGCGGTAGCCGCTCTCGACGGCCTTCTCCTGGGCGGCGACCTCGCCCGCCTCGCGCAGCACGTCGGCGACGAGCTCGGGGGCGGCGGCGGCGAGCTCGGCGGCGTCGCGGTAGTGCGCCTTCGGGATGACCAGGACGTGCGTCGGAGCCTGGGGGTTGATGTCGCGGAAGGCGACGACGGTCTCGGTCTCCTTCACGACGGTGGCGGGCACCTCGCCTGCGACGATCTTGCAGAACAGGCAGTCGGCCTGCGCTTCTCCGTGCATGGCGGGGTCCTCCTCGCGTGTGACGGTCACGATCACATGCTATCGGCAGCCCCCGACGGTCCCCTCCCCCGCCTGCCCGCCTCGCCGCACGGGAGCCTCACCTCACGCGTGCCTCGCCGTCCGCGTGCCTCCGCACATCTGCGCCTCGCCACATGCACGCCTCCCCGCCTGCGCGCCTCGCCACATGCACGCCTCGCCGCACGGGACCTCGCCATCCGCGTACCTCCACACATCCGCGCCTCGCCGCACCCGCGCCGCCCGCCTACGGCAGCTCCGGCGCCGTCTTCGCCGGGTTCTCCGACAGGACCGCCAGCGCCATCCGCACCGCCTCGTCCAGCTGCGGGTCCCTGCCGGCCGCGTAGTCCTGGGGGGCCGTCACCACCTCCACGTCCGGGTCCACGCCGTGGTTCTCGACGCCCCAGCCGTAACCCTCCAGCCAGAAGGCGTACTTGGGCTGGGTGACCAGCGTGCCGTCCACCAGCGAGTAGCGGCTGTCGATGCCGATCACGCCGCCCCAGGTCCGGGTGCCCACCACCGGGCCGATGCCGAGCGCCTTGATCGCCGCGTTCACGATGTCGCCGTCCGAGCCCGAGAACTCGTTCGCCACCGCCACCACCGGCCCCCTGGGCGCGTCCTGGGGATAGCTGAGGGGCTGCTTGCCGCGCGGGAGGTCCCAGCCGACGATCCGGCGCGCCAGCTTCTCGACCACCAGCTGCGAGGTGTGGCCGCCGCGGTTCTCCCGCACGTCCACGACCAGGCCCTCGCGGGCCACCTCCACCCGCAGGTCGCGGTGGATCTGCGCCCAGCCCGGCGCCTGCATGTCGGGGACGTGCAGATAGCCCAGCCGGCCCCCGGACTTCTCATGGACGTAGGCACGCCGGTCCGCCACCCAGGCGTGGTAGCGCAGCGGCTCCTCGTCGGCGAGCGGGACGACCACCGCGTGCCGCGGATCGCCGCCGCCCGCAGGCGAGACGGTCAGCTCGACGGGCTTGCCCGCGGCGCCGACCAGCAGCGGGCCGGGACCCGCGGTCGGGTCGACCGGTCTGCCGTCGACCGCGAGGATCGCGTCCCCGGCCCGGATCGCCACGCCGGGGGCGGCGAGCGGCGAGTGGGCCTGCGGGTCGGACGTCTCGGACGGCAGGACGCGGTCGACGCGCCAACTGCCGTCCTCGGCGCGGGAGACGTCCGCGCCGAGCAGCCCCTGGCGGGTGGCGCTGGAGCCGTACCCGCCTCTGGGGGAGACGTAGGCGTGCGAGGTGCCGAGCTCCCCCTGCACCTCCCAGAGCAGGTCGATCAGGTCGTCGTGGGTGGCCACCCGGTCGAGGACCGGGCGGTAGCGGTCCAGCACGCCGTCCCAGTCCACTCCGCCGAGGTCGGCCCGCCAGAAGTTGTCCCGCATCAGCCGGCCGGCCTCGTCGTACATCTGCCGCCACTCGGCGGCGGGGTCGACGCTGCTGCGCACCCGCGACAGGTCCACGGTGACATGGGTGTCGCCGTCCTCGTCGCGCGAGGCCCTGCGGTCGCTGGGCACGACCTTGAGCTTGCCGTCGGCGTGGAGCAGCACCCGTCGGCCGTCGCCGCTGACGGCGAAGCGGCCCGCGTCGCCGCAGAGTTCCTCGACGCGCTGCTGGACCAGGTCGTACCGCTCCAACACCGTCTTGGGTCCCGGGTCGTCGGGGGTGGCCCTGGTCGTGCCGAGGACGCCGCGCAGCGGGTGGCGCAGCCACAGCAGGCCGTCCTTGGCCGCGCGCAGCGTGGAGTAGCGGGCCGCCTCGACCGGGAAGGGGACTATTCGGTCGGCGAGCCCTTCGAGGTCGATGCGGGTGACGGGGACGCTGGAGTCCTCGCCGTCCTGCTGGTGGTCCTTGTCCGCCTCGAAGGCCCGGCCGTGCCGCTGCGGCCCGAAGGGCGAGGGCGTCGTCGCGGCGAGCGTGATCAGGTGCGGCCGGCAGCCGCCGACGAAGGCGAGGTCGAAGACGTGTGTGTCGTAGACCGGGTCGAAGGCCCGCTCGGACAGGAACGCCAGATGCCGGCCGTCGAGCGTGAAGGCGGGCTGGAAGTCGGCGAAGCGCAGCGGGGTCGCCTCCGAGACCGGCAGGTCCCCGGTGTTGGCGAGCTTGAGGTGGCGCAGCGGCGGCGGTCCGGGGTGCGACCAGGCGAGCCAGCCCGAGTCGGGCGAGAAGACCAGGCCGTTCGCCTCGCCGTGGTCGCTGCGGTCGACCTCGCGCACCTCGCCCGACTCGCGCTCGACGAGCAGCACCCGGCCGTCGTGCGAGGCGACGGCGGCCCGGCTGCCGTCGGGCGCGACGGCGAGGCTGAGGACCCGGCCGAGCCGTCCCGCGCCGAGCCTGCGCGGCGGGGCGCCGGGCGCGCGGCCGGTGGCCGGGGCGAACTCGAGCGCGTCGTCGCCCTCCGCGTCGGTGACCCATACGACGTGCTCCTCGCCCTCCACCCGGAAGGTGCGGGGCAGCCGGGCCCGTACGCCCGGCTGCGCGGCGAGCGAGCGCGCCGGCCCCTCGCGGTGGGTGACCCAGTGCACGCCGCCGCGGACCTCCACGGCGCTGCCGCGGCCGGTGTGGTCGGGGGCGGCGGCGCCCAGGTACCAGTCGGCGTTGACGGGCCGGGGGCGCAGGTCGGTGCGCTGGCCGCCGAGGCGGACGTCGAGGCGGCGCGGCTCGGCGGCGTCGAGGTCGTCGAGCAGCCACAGCTCGCCGGCACTGGCGTAGGCGACGCGCGTGCCGTCGGTGGCCGCGTGGCGGGCGTAGAAGCCGTCGACGCCGGTGTGGCGCCGCAGGTCCGAGCCGTCGGGCCGGGAGGAGTAGAGCGCGCCGACGCCCTCGTGGTCGCTGAGGAACGCGATGCGCTCCCCCACCCACAGGGGGTACTCGATGTTGCCGTCGAGCTCCTCGTGCACGCGGACGAACTCGCCCTCGCCCGCCCGGTCGATCCACAGCTTGCCCGCCGTGCCGCCCCGGTAGCGCTTCCAGGCGGCGGCCTCGCGGCCCATCGTCGCCGAGAGCAGCAGGATGTGCGGACCGTACGCCACGTCGCCGACCGGGCCGTACGGCAGCCTGGCCGCCGGTCCGCCGTCGAGCGGCACGGCCCGCGCCCAGCTGCGGCGCAGCGAGGCCTCGCCGTACGCGCTGATCGCCAGGACGTCGCC
Source organism: Streptomyces sp. NPDC051907 (assembly GCF_040681075.1). Taxonomy (NCBI): domain Bacteria; kingdom Bacillati; phylum Actinomycetota; class Actinomycetes; order Kitasatosporales; family Streptomycetaceae; genus Streptomyces; species Streptomyces sp. NPDC051907. Next base: position 5,779 of record NZ_JBFAYB010000082.1, read on the forward strand.
GTCCGGGGTCCAGCCCCGCACGGAGGTCTTCGGGCTGCCCCAGTAGGTGAGCCGCCGCGAGGGCCCGCCCTCGACGGGGGCGACATGGACCTCGGGCGCGCCGTCGCGCAGGGACGTCCAGGCGACGTGGACGCCGTCGGGCGAGATCCGCGGGTGGCCGACCGGCACGTTGTCGGCGCTCACGCGCCAGGCGCGGCCGCCGTCGAGGGGCGCGACCCAGACGTCGTCCTCCGCGGCGAAGGCGATCAGCTCGCCGTGGAGGTCGGGGTATCGGAAGTACGCGAGGTGGCTCGACGGCTGCGTCACACGGTCACCCTAGGCAGCGGCATGGGGCGCGTCCAAGGGGTTCGATCACTTCGACTGCTGTGGCGGAGGGTCGGGCGTCGCGGTGACCGTGACGGTCTCGGTGACGGTGACGCCGGGGCGCGGAGCGGTGGTGGGGCGGTGGGTGGCGGGCGGGGTGTTCGAGGGGGCGGCGGAGCAGTCTCCGAGCAGGGTGGCCTGGAAGACGACCTTCTTGTCCACCTTGGCGGTCAGGTCGCCGCGCACGCACCGGCCCGCCTTCTCCTCGGTGACCTTGCCGGTGAGGGTGATGTCCTGGCCGGAGGCGGTCTCGCCGTTGCAGTCGACCTCGGCCGCCCGGCCCGAGGCGGGCGGCGCGCTCGCCCTGGCCGGCTTCGTCCCCGAGGACTTCGTCCTGGACGGCTTCGTCCCGCCGGTGAGCTTCGCCGTGCAGGTGAGCCAGCGGACGTCGAACTCAAGGCGTTCGAGGGTGCTGGTCGCCGTCTTGTCGGTGGTGACCGCTACGGCGACGGCGCTCAGCCCGTCGGCGGCCGGCTCGCACGCGGCGGCGCCGACGATCGCCGCGCCGACGGCGGCCACCGCGCTGAGCGTCCGCCGGTGAAGTGTCGTTGCCCGCATGGAGGGAGCCTCCCACCACACCCGCGGCCGCGGAAGACCGCTTGCGGCCACTGCGGGGCGGGCGTCAGGACCAGCGGCCGGTGCGTCCCAGCAGGAGGGCCGCGGCGGCGGTGCCCGCGGTGGAGGTGCGCAGCACGCTGCGGCCGAGCCGGTAGGGCTTCGCGCCGGCGGCGGCGAACGCCGCCAACTCCTCGGGGGACACGCCCCCTTCGGGCCCCACGACCAGCACGATCGAGCCCTCGGCGGGGAGTTCGGCGGTGGCCAGCGGCTCGGCGCCCTCCTCGTGGAGCACGGCCGCGAAGTCCGCTTCGGCCAGAAGTGAGGCAACCTGCTTGGTGGTCGCGGCGTCCGCGACCTCGGGGAAGCGGAGCCTGCGGGACTGCTTGCCCGCCTCGCGCGCGGTGGCCCGCCACTTGGCGAGGGACTTCGCCCCGCGCTCGCCCTTCCACTGGGTGATGCAGCGCGCGGCGGCCCAGGGCACGACCGCGTCCACGCCGGTCTCCGTCATGGTCTCCACCGCGAGCTCGCCGCGGTCGCCCTTGGGGAGCGCCTGGACGACGGTGATACGCGGCGTGGGCTCGGGCTCCTGGCGCAGCTCGGCGATCTCCGCCTCGAGCCGGTCCTTGCCCTCGACGGCGGCGACGGCGCCGTAGCCCCCGGCGCCCTTGCCGTCGGTCAGCACGATCTCCTCGCCGACGCGCAGCCTGCGGACGGAGACGGCGTGCCGGCCCTCCGGGCCGTCGAGCGTGACGCGGCCGGCGGCGACCCGGTCGACGACGAAGACGGGCGCGGTCACCGGCCGCCGCCCAGCGCGAGGGCGGCCCGGGCGGAGTCCGTCTCGGCGACGAGGACCTCGACGAGCTGCCCGGCGGGCAGCTCGCGCGCCAGCCGGTGCCCCTGGCCGGCCCACAGGGCCATGCCCTGGGGGTCGCCCGCCTTGGCGGCGGCCTTGCGCAGACCGCTGGTCAGGTGGTGGACCTCGGGGTAGGCGGCGGGGGCGTACGGGCCGTGCTCGCGCATGAACCGGTTGACGAGCCCGCGGGCGGGCCGGCCGGAGAAGGCGCGGGTCAGCTCGGTGCGTACGAACAGGGGGTTGGTCATGGCCTGCTTGTGCAGGGCGCTCGCCCCGGACTCGGGGGCGACCAGGAAGGCGGTGCCGAGCTGGGCGGCGGACGCGCCGGCCGCGAGGACGCCGGCGATCTGGCCGCCGCGCATCAGCCCGCCCGCCGCGACGATCGGCAGCGTGACGGTCTCGCGGATCAGCGCGACGAGGGTGAGCAGTCCCACGCCTGCGCCGTCGGACTCGGGGTCGTCGCGGTGGGTGCCCTGGTGGCCGCCGGCCTCGACGCCCTGCACGCACACGGCGTCGGTGCCGGCCCACTGGGCGGCCTGGGCCTCTTCGGGCGTGGTGACGGTCACGACGGTGAGGGTCCCGGCCTTGGCGAAGGACGCCAGGACGTCGCGGGTGGGGCAGCCGAAGGTGAAGGAGACGACGGGGACGGGGTCGTCGAGCAGGATGGCGAGCTTGGCCTCGTACCCGTCGTCGCGTCCGCTGTCGGGGTCGCCGAGGGGGGTCTCGTACCAGGCGGCCTCGCCGGCCAGCTGGTGCCGGTAGACCTCGACGGCCGCGGCGTCGGCGGTGTGGGGCTGGGGCATGAAGAGGTTCACGCCGAAGGGGCGGGAGGTCAGCCCGCGGACCTGCTTGACCTCCTGGTACATGCCGTCCGCGGTCTTGTACCCGGCGGCCAGGAACCCCAGCCCGCCGGCCTCGGCCACGGCGGCGGCCAAGGGGGGACAGGACGCGCCGCCCGCCATGGGGGCCTGCACGATCGGATGCCGGCAGAGATCGGTCAGTGCGGAGGACATGGGGGCATCGTGCCATGTCCCTGCCGGAGGGCCGAATCGAGCGTTCCGGGGTCTGGAGACGGGAGTTCTCCCTCGCCGCGGCCCCTCCCGGCGCCGCGGGGGCGGGCCCTGTGAGCGCCCGGGGAATGCCCTGGGCGGACACCGGAGAGCCCGGGGAAAGGGGGCGTGGTGCGGGCGGGGCGACCACTCGCACGGGTGGTGCGCGCGGTCGTCCCCGCCCCCCCGCTCCCTCAGGGGGAGCAGCGCTCCCCCGGAGGGATCAACGACCGTTGAAGGCGTCCTTCAAGCGGGAGAAGAGCCCCTGCTGACCTGGCTGGAACTGGCCGGTCGGCCGCTCCTCGCCGCGCAGCTTGGCCAGATCCCGCAGCAGCCGCTCCTGATCCTGGTCCAGCTTCGTCGGCGTCGTCACCTCGACGTGGACGATCAGATCGCCCCGGCCGCCGCCGCGCAGGTGCGTGATGCCCCGGCCGTGCAGCGGGATCGACTGGCCCGACTGCGTGCCCGGCCGGATGTCGACCTCCTCCAGGCCGTCCAGCGTCTCCAGCGGGCACTTCGTGCCCAGAGCCGCCGCGGTCATCGGGATCGTCACCGTGCAGTGCAGATCGTCGCCGCGCCGCTGGAACACCGGGTGCGGCAGCTCGTGGATCTCGACGTACAGATCGCCGGCGGGACCGCCGCCGGGGCCGACCTCGCCCTCGCCCGCGAGCTGGATCCGGGTGCCGTTGTCGACGCCCGCCGGGATCTTCACGGTCAGGGTGCGACGGGAGCGGACCCGGCCGTCGCCCGCGCACTCCGGGCACGGCGTCGGCACGACGGTGCCGAAGCCCTGGCACTGCGGGCAGGGCCGCGAGGTCATGACCTGGCCCAGGAAGGACCGGGTGACCTGCGAGACCTCGCCGCGGCCGCGGCACATGTCGCAGGTCTGCGCCGAGGTGCCGGGCGCGGCGCCCTCGCCGCTGCAGGTCGTGCAGACGACCGCGGTGTCGACCTGGATGTCCTTGGTCGTGCCGAAGGCCGACTCGTTGAGCTCGACCTCCAGGCGGATCATGGCGTCCTGGCCGCGCCGCGTACGCGACCTCGGCCCACGCTGCGACGCCGTCCCGAAGAAGGCGTCCATGATGTCGGAGAAGTTTCCGAAGCCGCCCGCGCCGAAGCCGCCCGCGCCGGCGCCGCCCGCCTGCGAGAGGGGGTCGCCGCCGAGGTCGTAGACCTGCTTCTTCTGCGGGTCCGACAGGACCTCGTAGGCCGCGTTGATCTCCTTGAAGCGCTCTTGCGTCTTCGGGTCCGGGTTCACGTCCGGGTGAAGCTCACGGGCGAGTCGGCGGAAGGCCTTCTTGATCTCGTCCTGCGATGCGTCGCGGCGCACGCCGAGTACGGCGTAGTAGTCCGTGGCCACTTACGACTCCGCCAGGATCTGTCCGACGTAACGTGCCACTGCGCGTACCGCTCCCATCGTTCCGGGGTAGTCCATGCGGGTCGGTCCGACCACGCCGAGTTTGGCAACTGCCTCGTCGCCCGAACCGTAGCCGACCGAGACGACGGACGTTGAGTTGAGTCCCTCGTGGGCGTTCTCGTGACCGATCCGGACAGTCACGCCCATACCGCCCGACTCCTTGGCCTCGCCGAGCAGCTTGAGGAGCACCACATGCTCCTCGAGCGCCTCGAGCACCGGCCTGATCGTCAGCGGGAAATCGTGCCCGAAGCGGGTGAGATTGGCGGTGCCGCCGATCACGAGCCGCTCCTCAGTCTCCTCCACCAGCGTCTCGAGCAGGATCGCGAGCACCGTGGAGACGGTCCCGCGGTCCTCCGGCTCGAAGGACTCGGGCAGGTCCTGCACCAGCTGCGGCACGTCGGAGAAGCGCCGCCCGACGACCCGGCTGTTGAGCCGGGCCCGCAGATCGGCGAGCGAGGTCTCGCCGAAGGGGGCGGGGCAGTCGATCATGCGCTGTTCGACCCGTCCGGTGTCCGTGATCAGCACGAGCATCAGACGGGCGGGCGCGAGGGAGAGAAGTTCCACATGCCGGACCGTGGACCGGGTCAGCGAGGGGTACTGGACGACGGCGACCTGCCGGGTCAGCTGCGCCAGCAGCCGCACCGTACGGCCGACCACGTCGTCCAGGTCCACCGCGCCGTCCAGGAAGTTCTGGATCGCGCGGCGCTCCGGCGCCGACAGCGGCTTGACGCCCGCCAGCCTGTCGACGAAGAGCCGGTAGCCCTTGTCCGTGGGGATGCGCCCGGCGCTCGTGTGCGGCTGGGCGATGAACCCTTCCTCCTCGAGCACCGCCATGTCGTTGCGGACGGTGGCCGGGGAGACGCCCAGCTTGTGCCGCTCGGTCAGGGCCTTGGAGCCGACGGGCTCCTCGGTGCCGACATAGTCCTGGACGATGGCGCGCAGCACCTCGAGTCTGCGTTCGCTGAGCATCGCGCACACCTCCAGCTGGTTTCCTCGGTGGTTGCCTGGCACTCGATGCGTGTGAGTGCCAAGTTTTCCCCGTGCCAGTGTACGGCCGCGGGGTACGCCTCTAGCAAGGGCCGCTAGAGGGCGGCCGACCACGCTACCGTGCGCCGACGCAGGTCGTTTGCCAGTAGCGTCGCCGCATGGACGTCAGTTGGGAAGAGTTCGGCTGGGAGCGGCTGGCCGACGGGGTGGGCAGGCGACGCCTGCCGATATGGGACGCCACCGTCGGATTGATCGTCGGCGAGGACTCAGTCCTCATGTACGACACGGGTTCCACGGTCCGCGAGGGCGCGGAGCTGCGCGCCCAGGCGCAGGCGCTGCTGGGGGGCCGGCGGGTGACGCATATCGCACTGAGCCATCCCCACTTCGACCACATTCTGGGGACGGCGGCGTTCGCGGGGGCGGAGGTGTTCGGCGCGGTGGGCGTCGACGCGCTGATGCGGCGCGAGCGGGACGACATCCGCCGCTCCGCGGTGGCCCAGGGGGTCGCCGGGGCCGAGGCGGCGGAGGCGGCCGATCTGCTGGTCGCGCCGGCGCATCTGGTGAGCGGGGAGTGGACGCTGGACCTGGGCGGCCGCCAGGTGCTGCTGGCGAACGTCGGGCCGGGCCACTCGGGGCACGATCTGGCGGTGCTCGTGCCGGGGAGCCCGGAGGTGGTCTTCTGCGGCGACCTGGTGGAGGAGTCCGGCGACCCGCAGGCGGGCAGCGACGCGATCGTCTCCCGCTGGCCGGCCGCGCTGGACCGGCTGCTGTCGCTGGGGGGCGAGGAGGCGGTGTACGTGCCCGGGCACGGCGCGGCGGTCGACGCGTCGTTCGTACGCGCTCAACGGGATGTGCTGGCGGCGCGTTTCGGGGTGTCGTAGCGTCTGGCGAATGCGCAGCTACAGCCCCGATCTGACCCCGCCCTGGAAGAAGTCGCAGCCCGCGCCGGAGGTGCCGGCGGAGCCCGACCTGGTCGTGGAGGAGGTCTCCACCGGCTTCTGCGGCGCGGTGATCCGCTGCGAGGCGGGGACGGTGACGCTGGAGGACCGCTTCGGCAAGCACCGGGTCTTCCCGCTGACGGCGAGGGGCTTCCTGCTGGAGGGGCGGACGGTAACGCTCGTACGCCCCACGCAGTCGCCGGGCCGCCCGACCCGCACGGCCTCCGGCTCCGTCGCCGTCCCCGGCGCGCGAGCGCGGGTGGCACGGGCGAGCCGCATCTACGTGGAGGGCCGCCACGACGCGGAGCTGGTGGAGAAGGTGTGGGGCGACGACCTGCGGATCGAGGGGGTCGTCGTGGAGTACCTGGAGGGCGTCGACGACCTCCCCGCGATCGTCGCGGACTTCGCCCCGGGCCCGGACGCGCGCCTGGGCGTCCTGGTGGACCACCTGGTCCCGGGCTCGAAGGAGTCCCGCATCGCGGCGTCCGTCACGGACCCGCATGTACTGGTGGTCGGCCACCCCTACATCGACGTCTGGGAGGCGGTGAAGCCGTCGTCCCTGGGCATCGAGTCCTGGCCGACGGTCCCCCGGGGCCAGGACTGGAAGACGGGCGTCTGCCGCGCCCTGGGCTGGCCGGAGAACACGGGCGCGGCCTGGCAGCGCGTCTTGTCCCGAGTCCACACCTACAAGGACCTGGAGCCGGCGCTGCTGGGGAGGGTGGAGGAACTGATCGACTTCGTCACGGCGAGGTAGGGGGGTCGGGGGCGGGACCGACATCCCGGGGCGCTGCCCCGGACCCTGCGCCTCAATCGCCGGCGAGGCTGAATGTGTGCGGGCAACCTGCGGGCTGAGGTTCCGCCTCAAGCGCCGGCGAGGCTGAGAGTGCGGGCACCCGCAAGCTGAGGTTCGCCTCAAGCGCCGGCGAGGCTGAATGTCTGCGGGCCACCCGCGGGGCGCTGCCCCGGACCCCGCGCCTCAAACGCCGGCGGGGCTTGATGTGCGCCTCAAGCGCCAGCGGGGCCGAGGTTGCCCGGCGGGCTGATTTCCGCGCCCGCAAGGGCGGGGAAATCAAGCCCGTCCGGCGTTTGAGGACACGGCCGAAGGCCGTACGGGGCCTGGGGGCGCAGCCCCCAGTTACGGGAAGGGGCGGGGCAGGGGAGAGACTCAGTCCACCAGCCCCCGCACCACCCCGTCCGCCAACAACCGCCCCCGCAACGTCAGCACCCCCCACCCCGCCTCATACGCCCCCCGCTCCAGCAGCCCGTCCGCCAGTGCGCTCGTCGCCGAGGCGAGGCCTGCCGGGCGGAGCAGGGTCAGGGGGACGCCGTCGCGCAGGCGCAGCTCCAGCAGGATGCGCTCCACCCGGCGGTCCTCCGCCGAGAGGAGCTCGCGGCCCGCCCCCGGCGACCGGCCCTCCGCGAGCGCGGCGGCGTACGCGCCGGGGTGCTTCACGTTCCACCAGCGGACGCCACCGACGTGGCTGTGCGCGCCGGGGCCCGCGCCCCACCAGTCCGCGCCGCGCCAGTACAGCTCGTTGTGCAGGCAGCGGCCCGCCGGGGTGGTCGCCCAGTTCGAGACCTCGTACCAGTCGAAGCCCGCCTCCGCGAGCACCTCGTCGGCGATCAGATAGCGGTCCGCGTGCACGTCGTCGTCGGTCATCGGCACCTCGCCGCGGCGGATCCGCCGCGCCAGCTGGGTGCCCTCCTCGACGATCAGCGCGTAGGCGCTGACGTGGTCGGGCCCCGCTCCGACCGCCGCCGCGAGGGTGGCGCGCCAGTCGTCGTCGCTCTCGCCCGGCGTGCCGTAGATCAGGTCCAGGTTCACGTGGTCGAAACCCGCCGCCCGCGCCTCCGCCACGCACGCCTCGGGCCGGCCGGGGGTGTGGGTGCGGTCCAGGACCTTCAGCACGTGCTGGCGGGCGCTCTGCATCCCGAAGGAGATCCGGTTGAAGCCGCCCTCGCGGAGCTCCGCCAGATACGCCGGGTCGACCGACTCCGGGTTGGCCTCGGTGGTGATCTCCGCGTCGTCCGCGAGCCCGAACTCCTGTCGTACGGCGTCCAGCATCCGTACGAGGTCGCCCGCGGCCAGCAGCGTCGGCGTGCCGCCGCCGACGAACACCGTCCGCACCTGCCGCGGGTCGTCGCCCAGCACCTTGCGGGCCAGCCGGATCTCGTCCGCGACCGTGTCCGCGTAGTTGTCGCGCGAGGCGAGGACGCCTCCCGAGCTGCGCAGCTCGGTCGCCGTATAGGTGTTGAAGTCGCAGTAGCCGCAGCGCGTCGCGCAGTACGGCACGTGCAGATAGAAGGCGAGCGGCCGGTCCCCGGCGCCGTCGAGCGCGGACGCGGGCAGCGCGCCGTCCTCGGGCATGGGCTCACCATCGGGCAGTACGGAAGGCATGCCCCCATTGTCCCGTACGGCGCGAGGCCGCAGCGCCGACCGCCGATCGCCGCCCGATCGCCGCCCGGGGACCGCCGCCCCCGCCCCTCCCCGCCCCTCACCGCGCCTGGAGCACCAGCAGCGCCAGATCGTCCTGCGGCGGCCGCTCCGCGAAGTCGTACACCGTCTGTCTGATCCGCTCCGCCACCCCCTGCGCCGTCAGCCCCGCGCAGCCGGCCAGCACCTGGGCGAGCCCGTCCCCGTCGTCGAGCATCCGGGGCCCCGAGCGGCGCTCCGTCACCCCGTCCGTCACACAGAGCAGGGTGTCGCCGGGAGCGAGGTCGAAGATCTGGCTCTGGTACGAGACGTCGTCGACGACCCCGAGCAGCACCTGCGGCTCCGCCGCCGGGCGGACCGAGCCGTCGGGCCGCAGCAGCAGCGGCAGCGGATGCCCCGCGCTGGCCAGCGTGCACCGCACGCCCCCGTCGCCGCGGGGCGACGGGGCGAGCTCGCCGTACAGCAGGGAGAGGAACCGCGGCTGCGACCCCTCCGTCACGTCCTGGCCGCCCGCCGCGGCGACCATCAGCGCGGCCGACTCGGCGGCCTCCATCGCGTCGTCGAGGAGCAGCCGGTTCAGCCGGTCGAGGACCTGGCCGACGGGGTATCCCTCGCGGGCGAGCAGGCGCAGCCAGGGTCGGGCGAGGCCGGTGACGACCGCGGCCTCGGGGCCGCTGCCCTGGACGTCGCCGAGCATGAAGCACCAGCGGCCGCCGGGGCCCGCGGGGAAGATGTCGTAGAAGTCGCCGCCCGCGACGCCGTCGTCGCTGGGCTCGTAGATCAGGAACCGGTCCACGCCGGGGATCTGGCCGACCTTGCCGGGCAGCAGACCGCGCTGGAGGACCCGGCTGATGGTGGCCTGGCGGGCGTACTGGCGGGCCGCGCTGATCGCCAGGGCCACCCGGCGCGCGAAGTCCTCGATCAGCGCGGTGACCTCGTCGGGCGCACGGGCCAGCCCGTGCCGTGCGACGAGCAGCGTGCCCAGGGCCCGGCCGCCGGCGATCAGGCGGTACGCGACCGCCGTGCCCTCGCCCACGCCCGGCTCGCCCTCGCGGGGCCAGGGAAGGGACACGGGCCCGTTGCGCGGGTCCTCAGGGAGCAGCGGGGGCTCCTTCTCGAGCACCTCGCGCAGCCGCTCGATCCGGGACTCGTCGGCGTGCCAGACCCTGGCGAGGCGGGGCGCGGACCCCACCGCCCCGGCCGCGGGGCTCCAGCCCACGCGTCCGGCCTCGCCGTCCAGCCAGATGGCGCACCAGTCGGCCAGACGCGGCACCAGCAGCTGTCCGGCGAGGGCCGCGACCAGGTCCTCGTCGAGCTGGCCGGCGAGCAGGTCGGAGGCCTCGGCGAGGAAGGAGAGGGCGCCGCGGCTGCCGATGCCCTGGTCGGAGCGGTCGTCGCGGACCGCGCGGCGCGGGGAGGGGGCGAGGATCTCGGCGGCGCGCAGGCCGCGCCGGAGGGCGGGCTCGACGCCGGGGCGGCGGCAGGAGTCCCAGCCGTCGACGGGCAGCCGGGCCCAGACGCTCTTGAGGGCGGGGCGGTAGGTGATGCCCCAGCAGTCGGCCAGGGCGGCGACGAGGTGGAGGCCGCGGCCGTACTCGGGTCCGCCGGCCGGCTCGCCGGCGCGGCTCGCTCCGCCCGGCGCCCCCGCTCGTTCCCCCTCTCGTGCCCCGGCTCGCGCTCCGTCGCGGGCGCTGTGCGGGGCGCCGGGCGGCTCGGGGTACCCGGCGTGCGGCTCGTTCCGCACGGCCCGGGTGGGGTGGTGGTCCGACACCTCGATCATCAGGGTCGCGGGGTCGCCGTCCGTCGACTCCTCGAGTCTGCACAGGAGTTCGACGGTGGTGCCCGCGTGCACGACGGCGTTGGTGACGAGCTCGTTGACGATGAGGACGGCGTCGTCGGCGAGCCGGTCCGTGCTGTGGCTCCCGGGCGGGCAGCCGCCCGCTCCCCGGCAGAAGGCGCACGTCGCGAGCAGCCCCAGGTTCGTCCAGTCGGCGAGCGCGGCCCGCACGAACCGCCGCGCGGCCGACGGCGCGAGCGGATTGCCCGGCAGGCTGGTGCGCGCGACCGACCTCTTGTCACCCCGGAAGGCGTACAGCGGAGTTGAGCGGTGGACGGTCTCGCGCGGCATCGGAATCGGCCCCACTGTGCGGCTCCCGGTCGGTTCTGGCAATGCGCCGCTTCTGACACCGACAGAGTGACAGACTGAGCCTGCCCATAAGCGCCGAGTCACCGAAGTGGGCGGATATGAACAGAGACAGCGCAGTTCCGCCCGGGCAGCCCCCCTCTCGGCCGCCCGCCCAGAACGCTCACGACGCGACCGGCACTCCCGACGGAGGCTGGATACGCGCCTCCGAGCTGCGTCCGCTGCTGGCCGCGATGACGGTCATGCGGGACGGAGACTTCCGAATACGCGTGGCGGAGACGCACGAAGGCATGCCCGCGGAGCTGGCCGCGGTGTTCAACCAGATCGCCGTGCGCAACCAGCACTTCACGGACGAGCTGACGCGGGTCCGCCGGGAGGTGGTGCGGCACGGCCGGCTCGACGACCGGCTGTCGGCCAGCCCCGGCCAGGGGGCCTGGACCTCCAGCGTCAGCAGTACGAACACCCTGCTGGACGCCCTGGTGGTGCCCGCGGCGAACGCCACACGGGTGCTGGACGCGGTGGCCGGCGGCGATCTGACCCAGCGGGTCGATCTGCACGACGGCAGCCGGCAGTTACGGGGAGACCTGCGCCGGCTGGGCCGCGCGGTGAACAAGATGGTCGACCAGCTGTCCCTCTTCACCGGCGAGGTGACGCGGGTGGCGCGCGAGGTCGGCACGGAGGGCAGGCTCGGGGGCCGGGCCAAGGTGCAGGGCCTGTCCGGCAGTTGGCGCGATGTGACCGAGGCCGTCAACACGATGGCGGCGCGGCTGACCGCGCAGGTGCGGGACATCGCGGCGGTGACCACGGCGGTGGCGCGCGGCGATCTGACGCGTACGGTCACGGTCGAGGCGACCGGCGAGCTGCTGGAGCTGAAGCTCACCGTCAACACCATGGTGGACCAGCTCTCCGCCTTCGCCGACGAGGTCACCCGCGTCGCCCGCGAGGTCGGCACCGAGGGTCAGCTGGGCGGCCGGGCGCAGGTCAGGGGCGTCTCCGGGGTCTGGAAGGACCTCACGGACAACGTCAACTTCATGGCGTCCAATCTGACCTCCCAGGTCCGCAACATCGCCCAGGTGACCACGGCCGTCGCCAACGGCGACCTCTCGCAGAAGATCACCGTGGACGCGCAGGGCGAGATCCTGGAGCTCAAGTC
>NZ_JBFAYB010000082.1:17772-43327 GCF_040681075.1 Streptomyces sp. NPDC051907
CGACCATCAACACCATGGTCGACCAGCTCTCCGCCTTCGCCGACGAGGTCACCCGCGTCGCCCGCGAGGTCGGCACCGAGGGAAACCTGGGCGGCCGGGCGCAGGTCAGGGGCGTCTCCGGGGTCTGGAAGGACCTCACCGAGAACGTCAACTTCATGGCCGACAACCTGACCTCGCAGGTCCGCAACATCGCGCTCGTCTCGACGGCCGTCGCCCAGGGCGATCTCGGAAAGAAGATCACGGTCGAGGCGAAGGGCGAGATCCTGGAGCTCAAGTCGACCATCAACACCATGGTCGACCAGCTCTCCGCCTTCGCCGACGAGGTCACCCGCGTCGCCCGCGAGGTCGGCACCGAGGGAAACCTGGGCGGCCAGGCCCAGGTCCGCGGAGTGTCCGGGGTTTGGAAGGAGCTGACCGACAACGTCAACTTCATGGCGTCGAACCTCACTTCCCAGGTCCGCAACATCGCCCAGGTGACCACGGCCGTCGCCAACGGCGACCTGTCGAAGAAGATCACCGTGGACGCGCGCGGCGAGATCCTGGAGCTGAAGGACACCGTCAACACGATGGTGGAGCAGCTGCGCGCCTTCGCGGACGAGGTAACCCGGGTCGCCCGCGAGGTCGGCACCGACGGCCGGCTCGGCGGGCGCGCCCAGGTGCTGGGCGTGACCGGTCTGTGGAAGGACCTCACCGACAACGTCAACTACATGGCCGACAACCTGACCTCGCAGGTCCGCAACATCGCGCAGGTCGCGACGGCCGTGGCGCAGGGCGACCTGTCGAAGAAGATCGACGTGGACGCGCGCGGCGAGATCCTCGAGCTCAAGACCACCATCAACACCATGGTGGACACGCTCTCCTCGTTCTCCTCCGAGGTCACCCGCGTGGCCCGCGAGGTCGGCAGCGAGGGCCAGCTGGGCGGTCAGGCCCGGGTGGAGGGCGTGTACGGCACCTGGAAGCGGCTCACCACCAACGTGAACGAGCTCGCCCTCAACCTCACCACCCAGGTCCGCGCCATCGCCGAGGTCGCGTCCGCCGTCGCCCAGGGAGACATGTCCCGCTCCATCACGGTCGAGACGCGCGGCGAGGTCTCCGAGCTGAAGGACAACATCAATCTGATGGTGTCCAACCTCCGGGAGACCACCCGCGCCAAGGACTGGCTGGAGTCCAATCTGGCCCGTCTGGCCGGTCTGATGCAAGGCCACCGCGATCTGATGGAGGTCGCGGACCTGATCCTGCGGGAGCTGACCCCGCTGGTGAACGCGCAGTACGGCGCGTTCTTCCTGGCCGACCCGGCCGAGGACGGCTCTCCGGCCCGTACGACCTCGACCACCAAGGGACTGGCCTTCATCGCCGGATACGGCTCCGCCCAGTCCTCCACCATCGACACCACCGGGATGCCGGGCCACGGGCTGGTCCGGCAGGCCGCGCTGGAGAAGAAGCGGATCCTGCTGGAGGAGGCGCCGCCCGACTACATCAAGATCAACTCCGGGCTCGGCGAGGCGCCGCCGACCAGCGTCGTCATCATCCCGATCCTCTTCGAGGACAAGCTGCTCGGCGTCATCGAGCTCGCCTCGTTCTCCCGCTTCTCCGACGTCCATCTGGCGTTCTTCGACCAGTTCGTGAACACCATCGGCGTCGCGATCAACACGATCATCGCCAACTCCCGTACGGAGTCGCTGCTCGGCGAGTCCCAGCGGCTCGCGGTCCAGCTCCAGGAGCGCTCGAACGAGCTCCAGCGGCAGCAGGCCGAACTCCAGCGCTCGAACGCCGAACTGGAGGAGAAGGCGGCGCTGCTGGCCACCTCCTCGCAGTACAAGTCGGAGTTCCTGGCGAACATGTCGCACGAGCTGCGCACCCCGCTCAACTCGCTGCTGATCCTGGCCCGGCTGCTGTCGGACAACCCGGACGGCCATCTCTCGGACCAGGAGGTGCAGTTCGCGACCACGATCCACCGTTCGGGGTCGGATCTGCTCCAGCTGATCAACGACATCCTCGACCTGTCGAAGATCGAGGCGGGCAGGATGGACGTACGGCCGAAGAAGCTGCCGCTGATCAAGGTGCTGGACTACGTCCACGCCACCTTCCGTCCCATCACCATCGACCGGGGGCTGGCGTTCGAGGTCGCGGTCGGCGAGGACGTGCCGCGCGAGATGTTCTCCGACGAGCAGCGGCTCCAGCAGATCCTGCGCAATCTGCTCTCCAACGCGATCAAGTTCACCTCGTCCGGCCGGGTCGAGCTGCGCGTGAACCGGATCAAGGACCCGGAGGGCACGCTGCTCAAGGACGTCGTCGATGTGATCGCCTTCGCGGTGACGGACACGGGCATCGGCATCGCGGCGGACAAGCTCCCGGTGATCTTCGAGGCGTTCCAGCAGGCCGACGGCACGACGAACCGCAAGTACGGCGGCACGGGCCTCGGCCTGTCCATCAGCCGGGAGATCTCAGGGCTGCTGGGCGGCAAGATCATCGCGGAGAGCGAGCCGGGCAAGGGATCGACCTTCACGCTGTACGTCCCCGTCGTCTATCCCGGCCACGGGGGCGGCGATTCGGACGGCGTGCATCCGTCCCAGGCGTCCCTCTCACCCCTCTCGCCCCAGCCGCTGTCATCCCAGCCGCTCCACTCCGCGCATGCGGCGCACGCGGTCCACACGTACCACTCGGACCACGGGCCCCGGCCGGGCGTGGAGGAGGACGGCTGGCCGACGACCACCAAGCTGGAGGAGTGGAAGTCCGGCCGGGCGGGCCGGATCCTGGCGGGCCGGCGCGTCCTCATCGTCGACGACGACATCCGCAACGTCTTCGCGCTGACGCACGTCCTGGGCCGGGTGGGCATGCCCGTGCTGTACGCGGAGAACGGCCGGGAGGGCATCGAGACGCTGGAGCGCAATCCGGACGTCGAACTGGTCCTGATGGACATCATGATGCCGGAGATGGACGGCTACGAGACGATCGAGGCGATTCGCCGCAGCCCGCTCTGGACGGACCTGCCGATCGTGGCGCTCACGGCCAAGGCGATGCCCGGCGACCGCGAGAAGTCGATCGCGCAGGGCGCCAACGAGTACGTGCCCAAGCCCGTCGACGTGGACCGCCTGCTGACGATCGTCTCCGCTCTCCTGGACCCCGAGGGCGAGACGACCGAGCCGGGGAACGACGGCGCGTCGTCCGAGACACCCGCAGTACCGGGGCAGCCCAGCGGCCATGGCGAGCCGGCTGCCCCACCGACGATCACGTGAGGCAGGCACGATGAGCACAGAGGCGCCCACCGCCGACCGCGCGAGCATCCTCCTGGTGGACGACATGGAGGACAACCTCGTCGCCTTGGAGGCCGTCCTGGGGTCCCTCAACGAACCGCTGGTCCGCGCCCGTTCCGGGGAGGAGGCGATGAAGGCGCTGCTGCGGCACAAATTCGCGGTGGTGCTGCTGGACGTGCGGATGCCGGGGATGGACGGCTTCGAGACGGCGTCCAACATCAAGCGGCTGGACCAGACGAAGGACGTGCCGATCATCTTCCTGACGGGCACGGACGCGGACAGCGGCTATGCGTTCAGGGGGTACGCGACGGGGGCGGCGGACTTCCTGACGAAGCCGTTCGACCCATGGGTGCTACGGGCGAAGGTGAACGTCTTCCTCGACCTGCACCGCAAGAACCGCCAGCTGGAACGCATGCTGGCGAGGGAACGGGACCACCTGGGCGAGATAGCGGAGCGCCTGACGTCGATCGAACTCGAACTGGCACGAACGGGCCCTGCGGACGCCCCGGACCTACGCACCCAGCTGACGCGGATGGAGGAGATCCTCCAGGATCTGCGGAGGGTACGGGGGTAGGTCGGGGGGGTAGGCGCGGGGTGCCCCGTGCGGCGGGCCCGGGGCGACGCGGTACGGCGTGGGCCTGGGGCCCGGGGGCGAGGCGGGAGCTTGCCCGGCCTGGGCGGGGCCGGGGGGGCGAGGCGGTACGGCGTGGGCCTGGGGCCCGGGGCCCGGGGCCCGGGGCAGGAGCTTGCCCCGCCCGGGTGGGGCCGGGCGTCCCGGCCCAGGGCAGGACCGTCCCGACCCGGCCCGGAAGCTGGCGGTCCCGGCCCTGGCGGGGGCTGTCCGCCCCAACCCGAGGCAGCACCTGGGTCCAGCACAGGGCCCGCTCGGCCCGGGGCAGTGCCAACCGGCCCAGCGCGGGGGCGTCCGTCCCCACTCAGCCCGGGGGCTGCCCGTCTAGCCCGAGGCAGTACCTGCGCCCAGCACAGGACCTTGCCCGACCCGGCCCGGGGCTTGTCCGTCCCAGCCCAGGCGCGGGCCGTCCGTCGAGCGTCCAGCCAGCCCGAGGCAGCGCCTGGGCCCGGCACAGAGCCCAGCCCGGGGCAGGGCCTAACCCGCCCAGCCCGCGGGGGCTGCCCGTTCAGCCCGGGCAGTGCCTCGGCCCGACCCGGACCGGCGCAGAGCCCTGTCCGGCCCGAGGAAGGAGCCTGCCCGGCCCCGAGGCAGGAGCCCCGGAAGCCCCAGGGCAGGAGCCGTCCGCCCCCGCCCCGCCCCACTCACCCCTACGCCTCGCGCGACCCCGCGTACATCTCCTCGATCAGCGCCTTGTACTCGCGCTCGACCACCGGCCGCTTCAGCTTCAGGCTCGGCGTCAGCTCGCCGTGCTCGATGTCCAGGTCGCGCGGGAGGAGGCGGAACTTCTTGATCGTCTGCCAGCGCTGCAGCCCCTCGTTGAGCCGCTTCACATAGCCCTCGACGAGCTCCTCCGTCTGCTTGGAGGCCACCACTTCCGCGTACGTCTTGCCCTCCAGGCCGTTCTCCTTGGCCCAGCCGAGGATCGTCGGCTCGTCCAGCGCGATCAGCGCCGTGCAGAAGTTGCGGTCCGCCCCGTGCACCAGGATGTTGGAGACGAACGGGCACACCGCCTTGAACTGCCCCTCCACCTCCGCCGGCGCGATGTACTTGCCGCCGGACGTCTTGATCAGGTCCTTCTTGCGGTCCGTGATCCGCAGGTAGCCGTCCGCGGAGAGCTCGCCGATGTCCCCGGTGTGGAACCAGCCGTCGGACTCCAGAACCTCCGCCGTCTTCTCCGGCAGCCCGTGGTAGCCCTCCATGATGCCGGGGCCGCGCAGCAGGATCTCGCCGTCGTCGGCGATCCGCACCTCGCAGCCGGGCAGCGGCTTGCCGACCGTGCCGGTGCGGTAGGCCTCGCCCGGGTTGACGAAGGAGGCGGCGCTGGACTCCGTGAGGCCGTAGCCCTCCAGGATGTGGATCCCGGCGCCGGCGAAGAAGTAGCCGATGTCGGGGGCGAGCGCCGCCGAGCCGGAGACCGCGGCGCGCAGCCGGCCGCCGAACGCCTCGCGCAGCTTGGAGTAGACGAGCGTGTCGGCGATCTTGTGCTTCGCGCTCAGACCGAACGGCGCGGTGGCCGAGCCGGTGCGGCGGAAGTTGTCCTGCGTGGTCTTGGCGTACTCGCGGGCCACCTCGGCCGCCCACTGGAAGATCTTGTACTTGGCGCCGCCGCCGGCCCTCGCCTTGGCCGCGACTCCGTTGTAGACCTTCTCGAAGATACGCGGGACGGCCGCCATGTAGGTCGGCTGCACTACGGGCAGGTTCTCGATGATCTTGTCGACCCGGCCGTCGACGGCGGTGACGTGCCCGACCTCGATCTGGCCGGAGGTCAGCACCTTGCCGAAGACGTGCGCCAGCGGCAGCCACAGGTACTGGACGTCGTCCTTGCCGATCAGCCCGGTCGCGGCCATGGCCTTGGCCATGTAGGACCAGTTGTCGTGCGGCAGCCGTACGCCCTTGGGACGGCCCGTGGTGCCCGAGGTGTAGATGAGCGTCGCCAGCTGCTCGGGGGTGATCGCCGCGATCCGCTCCTTGACGGCGCCGGGGTGCTCGGCGAGGTACTCCGCGCCGCGCGCCTCCAGGTCGGCGAGGGTGAGCACCCAGCCCTTGGGGTCGCTCTCGTCCGGCTCGACGCCGGACGGGTCGACGACGACGACGTTCGTCAGCCCGGGCAGGTCGGTCCGCTTCTCGCGCGCCTTGGCGAGCTGCGAGGCGTCCTCCGCGATGAGCACCCGGCTGGTGGAGTCGGAGAGGATGAACGCCGACTCCTCGGCGTTGGTGGACGGGTAGATCGTGGTGGTCGCGCCGCCCGCGCACATCACGCCGAGGTCGGCGAGGATCCACTCGACCCGCGTCGAGGAGGCGAGTGCGACCCGGTTCTCGGGCTGCACGCCGAGGGCGATCAGGCCCGCGGCGATGGCGTAGACCCGCTCGGCGGCCTCGCCCCAGCTCAGCGACTTCCATTCGTCGGGCCCCTGCCCGGACGCGGCGGGCACCGGGTAACGGTAGGCCTCGCCGTCCGGCGTGGCCGCGACGCGCTCGGTGAAGAGGGTCGCCACGGAGGGCGGTCGGTTCTCGATCAGGGTCTGTGTGTCGCTCACGACGTCCTCCGGGCCTGCGGCAGCACTGCACGACTGGCTGGTTGTTTAACTGGCGAGTAACCATCGAGCCGTGATCAGGGTAGAGCGGACGGGACCTGCGCGTAAGAGTCTGCGGGCTGCCGCTTGATAACGAACAGGACGCCGCGCCCACAGCCCGATCCACGGGTGGATGTATTGCGCAGCTACCCCGTGCGCACCACTCTGAACACGGAAAACGCCCGTCCGGAGGACCGGACGGGCGTTTCCGCTGACTCCAACGCCCGCGTCGGGGAGCTTCAGGGAGTCTCGGGGAACGTCGAGAAGCTCACAGGGCTACTTCTTCGACTTTCCGCCTTCGTCGCTGGACAGCACGGCGATGAAGGCCTCCTGCGGAACCTCCACGCTGCCGACCATCTTCATCCGCTTCTTGCCTTCCTTCTGCTTCTCCAGCAGCTTCCGCTTACGGGAGATGTCACCGCCGTAGCACTTGGCGAGAACGTCCTTGCGGATGGCGCGGATGGTCTCGCGGGCGATGACCCGGGAGCCGATGGCGGCCTGGATGGGCACCTCGAACGCCTGCCGGGGGATGAGCTCCCTCAACTTGGCGACGAGCCGTACGCCATATGCGTACGCGGCGTCCTTGTGGGTGACGGCGGAGAACGCGTCGACCTTGTCGCCGTGCAGCAGGATGTCGACCTTGACCAAGGAGGAGGCCTGCTCGCCCGTGGGCTCGTAGTCCAGCGACGCGTAGCCCCTGGTCTTGGACTTCAGCTGGTCGAAGAAGTCGAAGACGATCTCGGCGAGGGGCAGCGTGTAGCGGATCTCGACGCGGTCCTCGGAGAGGTAGTCCATGCCGAGCAGCGTGCCGCGACGGGTCTGGCAGAGCTCCATGATCGCGCCGATGAACTCGCTGGGAGCGAGGATCGTGGCGCGCACCACCGGCTCGTACACGTCCGAGATCTTGCCCTCGGGGAACTCGCTCGGGTTGGTGACGGTGTGCTCGCTGCCGTCCTCCATGACCACGCGGTAGACCACGTTGGGGGCGGTGGCGATCAGGTCGAGGCCGAACTCGCGCTCCAGCCGCTCGCGGATCACATCGAGGTGCAGCAGGCCGAGGAAGCCGACGCGGAAGCCGAAGCCGAGTGCCGCGGAGGTCTCGGGCTCGTAGACCAGGGCGGCGTCGTTGAGCTGGAGCTTGTCGAGGGCCTCGCGGAGGTCCGGGTACTCCGAGCCGTCCAGCGGGTACAGGCCCGAGAACACCATCGGCTTGGGGTCCTTGTAGCCGCCCAGCGCCTCGGTGGCGCCCTTCGCCTGCGAGGTGATCGTGTCGCCGACCTTGGACTGACGGACGTCCTTCACGCCGGTGATGATGTAGCCCACCTCGCCGACGCCGATGCCGTCGGCCGGGGTCATCTCCGGCGAGGAGACGCCGATCTCCAGCAGCTCGTGCGTGGCGCCGGTGGACATCATCCTGATGCGCTCGCGCTTGTTGAGCTGGCCGTCCACGACACGTACATAGGTGACGACGCCGCGGTAGGAGTCGTAGACCGAGTCGAAGATCATCGCGCGGGCGGGGGCGTCGGCGACGCCGACCGGGGCCGGGACGTCGCGCACGACGCGGTTCAGCAGCGCGTCCACGCCGACGCCGGTCTTGGCGGAGACCTTCAGCACGTCGGAGGGGTCGCAGCCGATGAGGCCGGCGAGCTCCTCGGAGAACTTCTCCGGCTGGGCGGCCGGGAGGTCGATCTTGTTGAGCACCGGGACGATGGTGAGGTCGTTCTCCATCGCCAGGTAGAGGTTGGCGAGGGTCTGCGCCTCGATGCCCTGGGCGGCGTCCACGAGCAGGATGGTCCCCTCGCACGCGGCGAGGGAGCGCGACACCTCATAGGTGAAGTCGACGTGCCCGGGGGTGTCGATCATGTTGAGGATGTGGGTCTTCCCCTGGTCCTCGCCCTCGGTGGGCGCCCAGGGCAGTCGAACCGCCTGGGACTTGATCGTGATGCCCCGCTCACGCTCGATGTCCATACGATCGAGGTACTGAGCGCGCATCTGCCGCTGGTCGACCACTCCGGTCAGCTGGAGCATGCGGTCGGCGAGGGTCGACTTGCCGTGGTCGATGTGCGCGATGATGCAGAAGTTGCGGATCAGCGCCGGGTCGGTACGGCTCGGCTCGGGCACGTTGGTAGGGGTCGCGGGCACGCAGGGTCCTGATTCTTGAGACGCGTGGCGTCTCGTCTCGGGTCGACATAGGAGCGATACGTAGGTTCCATGGTCCCACGGGTGAGGGACTGTGCTCGGTTTGGGCCGGTCGGAGGGCGACTGGTAGCCTGGGCAGCTGTGTCTCGTACGCCCTCTTCAGCTACGAGCCGCACCTGTTGTAGACATCGAACCTGAGAAGGCTCTTTTCGTGGCGAACATCAAGTCCCAGATCAAGCGGAACAAGACGAACGAGAAGGCGCGCCTGCGTAACAAGGCCGTCAAGTCCTCGCTCAAGACCGCGATCCGCAAGGCCCGCGAGGCCGTCGCAGCGGGTGACGTCGAGAAGGCCAACGTGGCCGTCCGTGAGGCGTCGCAGAAGCTCGACAAGGCTGTCTCGAAGGGTGTCATCCACAAGAACGCCGCCGCCAACAAGAAGTCGGCGCTGGCTGCCAAGGTTGGCTCCCTCCAGGGCTGAACCTCTTGATTGTCGCCGGTTAGGGACTCAGCGGGCCCTCTCTTCCGCTCCCCACCCGGCACCCCGGATCCGCACGCGGCCTGCGTTCGCCACGCGGGTGCGAATCCAACCAGAGCACTACCTCAAGCCCCGCGCCCGTCGCCCTTCCCCAGGACGACGGGCGCGGGGTTTTGTGCGTGGGGGTGGGTGTGGGGTGGGGGCGTGGCTGGCGGGGGGCGGGCGGGGGGCGGGGGTCGGAGGGAGCGCCGGGCCGGCAGGTCCGGGCCTGCGCTGTGCGGGGCGCCGGGGCCGTGGGACCGCAGGGTGCTGGGGCCGGGGACTGGGGACTGCTGGCCGGCGGGTCCGAGGGCCTGTGCTCTACGGGGCCCGGAACGGCGGACGCCCCTGGCCCTGGCGGCCTGGGGCCGTGGGACCGCAGGCTGCTCGGGCCGGGGGCCGGGACCACTGGCCGGCGGGTCCGGGGGTCTGTGCTCTACGGGGCCCGGAACGGCGGACGCCCTGGCCTTGGCGGCCTGGGGCCGTGGGACCGCAGGGTGCTCGGGCCCCCGGGGCTCGGGGGACTGCTGAGCCTGGAGGCGGCGTGCGTAGGGCCTGGGCCGACCGACCGGGCCGCCGGGTCTGGTCTGTGCACTACGGTGACGGGGCAGGCCCACTGGACGGGCCGGCCGGGGCCGTAGGGCACGGGGCAGCCGGGGCGCATAGGCCCGCGAGCCGTTACTCGCCGGGGCCTGGCGGGAACCCCCGGGGCCTGAGGGCGCTCTGCTCCCTGGGGCCGGAGGCGGGGCGGCGTACGGCGGGAGGTCTGCTCGGGACCGCGACGCGAAGCTGTCGCGGGGCGGGCAGCAGCTGGATCTGTACATCTGTGCAACGGGTGCGGGTGCGAAGATCCCGCGGCGCCTGCCGGCCTGCGGCGCGCAGCCGCCGCGCGCCGGGCACGGCAGGCGCGACACATCATGGGGTCCGGGGCCTGCCCCGGTTTCGGGAAGGGGCGGGGTGGGGGGGAATCCCCCCGGCGGCCCACTACCGCCTCATCCTCGCCGCCCGCGCCACCCCCACCACCGCTTTCTCCAACGCATACTCCGGGTCGTCCCCGCCCCCCTTGACCCCCGCGTCCGCCTCGGCCACCGCCTGCAGCGCCATCGCCACCCCGTCCGGCGTCCAGCCCCGCATCTGCTGCCTGACCCGGTCGATCTTCCAGGGCGGCATGCCCAGCTCACGGGCGAGGTCCGCGGGCCGGCCGCCGCGCGCGGACGAGAGCTTGCCGATCGCCCGGACCCCCTGCGCCAGCGCGCTCGTGATCAGCACAGGCGCCACCCCCGTGGACAGCGACCAGCGCAACGCCTCCAGCGCCTCCGCCGCCCTGCCCTCCACCGCCCGGTCCGCGACCGTGAAGCTGGAGGCCTCCGCGCGGCCCGTGTAGTACCGCCCGACGACCGCCTCGTCGATCGTGCCCTCCACGTCCGCCACGAGCTGCGAGACCGCGCTCGCCAGCTCGCGCAGATCGCTGCCGATCGAGTCCACGAGCGCCTGGCACGCCTCGGGCGTCGCCGACCTCCCCAGCGCGCGGAACTCCGACCGCACGAACGTCAGCCGCTCCGCGGGCTTCGTCGTCTTGGGGCAGGCGACCTCCCGCGCACCCGCCTTGCGAGCCGCGTCGAGCAGCCCCTTGCCCTTCGCTGCCCCCGGGTGCAGCAGAACGAGCGTGATCTCCTCGGCCGGGGCGTCGAGGTACGACTTGACGTCCTTGATCGTGTCCGCGGACAGGTCCTGGGCGTTCCGCACGATCACGACCTTGCGCTCGGCGAAGAGCGAAGGGCTGGTCAGCTCCGCGAGCGTCCCGGGCTGAAGCTGGTCGGCGGTGAGATCGCGTACGTCCGTGTCGGCGTCGGCGGCCCGCGCCGCCGCCACCACCTGCTGCACCGCACGGTCGAGGAGCAGGTCCTCCTGGCCCACGGCGAGCGTGACGGGGGCGAGGGGATCGTCGGTCGAATTCTTCCTGGTGGCCATCGCGGACCAGCATCCCACGGGGCACTGACACTGCCCTACGCCCCGTTGTCGACGTGCTCTCGGCGTACCGGAGAATGTGCCCGTGAGCGATGTGAGACACGTACTCGTCCTGCCCGACCGCGACGCCGCCGAGGAAGTCGCACAGGAACTGGCCGCCCGCTTCGGGGTAGCCGAGGAGCCCCAGCTCGTACGCGACGCACTGGCCGGCGAGGACGACGCCGAGGACGCGCAGTGGCTGGTCGTCGTGGAGGACCCGGCGGCCCGCCTCGACTCGGCCGCGCTGGACGACTTCGCAGCCGAGTACGAGGGATGGCTCGAGGCCCCCTAGCCTCTGCGGCCTCTGCCCCGCTCTGGGCTCCCGCCCGGGCTACCCGCCCTCCGCCGCCGTCGGCCCTCCCTGCCGATCTCAGGACGTGCGTTCCGGCGCCGTCGGCAACCGGTCCAGACTCAGCCCGAAGTGCTCGCTGTACGCCGCCAGCACCGCGGCGTCGTCGCCCAGCACCTCCTCATGGCGTTCGCCGTTCACGGTGCTCACGAGCTTCCGGCCGCTGAGCGTGATCCGCCCCTCGGGCGTGAGCCGGGAGCAGACCAGCGACTGCGTGAAGTGCGAGGCCGGCGACGTGCGATGCCACCACGCCCCCGCCTCGAAGTCGGGGAGCGCACGCGCCCGCGTCTCCAGCCGGAACTGCGGCTTGCCGTCCCGATACAGGTCCAGATCTCCCTCCTCAGGCCCCTCCTCGAACCTGAACGTCCCCGCCGGGTCCTTCTGGTCCCCCCGCTCGTCGAGGGCGAGCGGGAAGTGGCTGTGGTCGCCGAACCCGACGTCCGCCAGCCACGGCCCCGAACCGTCCGCCGCCTCGACGCGAAGGGCCATGTGGTCGTACGGGATGCCGAGTCGCCCTCCCTCGCCGAACACCCGCGCCTGCAGGAGCGTGACCCCGAAGCCGAGGTCGCGCAGCAACACCGCGAACGCTCCGTTGAGTTCGTAGCAGAACCCCCCTCGCCGCGCCTCGACGATCTTGGCGATAAGCGCCTTCTCCTCCAGCACGACGTCCTCGCCGAGATGAACCGAGAGGTTCTCGAACGGCACCGTCCTCAAGTGACGAAGCTGCAGGTCACGCAGGGCCGTCAGGTCGGCGTGCAGCGGGCGGGCAGCGCCGATTCGGCGGAGGTAGTCATCCATGACGAGAGTCTCGCGCGATCTTCGCCGACCCGCCATGGACCTTGGTTCCCAAACGCCCTGGACGCTGGTCCTAGGACCGTCGGCCGAGGCGTCCGCAACCGCCGCGCCACTACGGTGCAGCCCATGACGAACCACGAGTACGAACCCGCCCGAAGCCCGGAGCAGCGCAAGCAGGACGTGCTCGCACGGCTGGAGAAGGACGAGGACGTCTGGGTCGCCACCGCCTCCTCGGACGGCGAGCCCTGTCTCGTACCGCTGTCCTTCGTGTGGGACCAGGGCACGCTGCTGATGTGCACCCGCCGCGTCAACCCGACCGCCCTCAACCTCTCGCCCCGCGGACGAGCCGTCGTCACGGCCGGCCACACCAGGGACGTCGTCCTCATCCATGGCGACGCCGAACTCGTGGAGGGCTCCGACCTGGCGAAGGAGTCGGCCGACGCGTTCACGGCGAAGCTCGGCTGGGATCCGCGAGACCGCCGGCCGTGGGTCTATATCCGCATCACGCCGCGAACTCTCAAGGCATGGCGTGAGGAGAACGAGCTGGCGGACAGGGCGCTGATGCGCGACGGCGCGTGGCTGGTCTGACCGCCGCCCGCCCCCACGCCCGGCGGCGCCCGACCGGCCGCCCGCCCGCTGCTCGCGCCGCCGGCCCGCGCCGCGTCTGCGGACCGACCGCCGCCCGCAGGCACGGCCCTCAGATCCGGGCCGCTACCCGTCACCGCGATGGCTCCGTCCCGATCCGTGCGCAGCACCGCCGCTCCCCCGGCCCGTAGCGCGTCGAGGGTGCGAGGCGAGGGGTGTCCATAGAGGTTGTCCTTTCCACAGGAGATGAGAGCCAGCCGGGCGCGTACTCCGTGGAGCAGCCCGGGATGCTGGTGGGCGGAGCCGTGGTGGGCGACTTTGAGGACGTCGAGGGGCGGCAGCGCCGGATGAGCCCGCAACAGGCCCCGCTGGGCTGGTGGTTCAAGGTCGCCCAGCAGCAGGATGACCGGTCCGCCCGCGATCCGCACGAGCAGCGTGACACTGGCGTCGTTGGGCCCTTCCGGAACGTGCCCCGGCCGAGTGCCGGCAGGGCGGTGCAACGACGCAGGGCGGCCGTGCAGCGAAGCGGGGCGACCGTGCAGCGACGCAGGCTGGGCCAGCCTGAGAGGGCTCCGGGCGGCGGGCGCGAGCCCGACAGTCGGCGGGGGCCAGAGCACCTGCCAGGAGAGCCGTCCCACCCTGCGCCGCTCCCCCGTGCCCGCGCGGACCACGGGCACCCCGGCCGCTGCCGTCGTTCTCCGTACGAACGCGCTCTGCTCCCGCGGCTCGTCGTACGTCGTCGTCTGCACCGCGCCGACGTCCCTTCCCCTCAACACCCCGGGAAGCCCTCGGACATGGTCGGCGTGGAAGTGGGTCAGCACGACCAGCGGAATCCGGGTGACGCCCAGGTCCCGCAGACAACGGTCGGCGAGGACTGGGTCGGGCCCGGCGTCCACGACCACGGCTGTGCCGTCCCCTGCCGAGAGCACCGTCGCGTCCCCTTGTCCGACATCGCACATCGCAAACGCCCACCCCGGCGGCGGCCACCCCGTGACGAACCGGGTGAGCGGCGCCGGGCGCAGAACCACGAGCACCAGCAGCAGCACGCAGACCAGCCCCGCCCAGGGATGACGCGGCAGCCTGCGGGCCAAGAGCACGACCAGGACCGTGACGCCGGCCAGCAGCAGCCCGCCCCTCCAGCCCCCTGGCCAGCCCGCCTGCGCCCCCGGCAGCGCCGCCCCGGTGCGGGCGACGGAGGCGATCCACCCTGCCGGCCACCCCGCGCAGAGGGCCAGCAGCTCGGCGACCGGCATCGCCGCCGGAGCCGCGGCGAGGGCTGCGAATCCGAGCACCGTGGCCGGCGCGACCACGAGCTCCGCCGCCAGATTGCAGGGGATCGCCACCAGGCTGACTCTGGCGGCGAAGACGGCCACCACAGGAGCGCACACCGCCTGCGCCGCGGCCGCCGCCGCCAGCGCCTCCGCCAGGCGGGGCGGCACCCTCCGCCGTTGCAGCGCCTCACTCCAGCCTGGGGCGACGGTGAGCAGCGCGCCCGTGGCGAGCACGGAGAGCAGGAAGCCGTAACTGCGCGCCAGCCAAGGGTCGTACAGCACCAGCAGCAGCACGGCCGCCGCCAGCGCGGGGATGAGAGACCGACGGCGTCCGGTACCGATGGCCAGCAGGACGATGAGCCCGCAGGCCGCCGCCCGCAGCACGCTCGGCTCAGGTCTGCACACCACCACGAAGGCCAGCGTGAGCGTCCCGCCGACGAGCGCCGTTCCCCGCAAGGTGATGCCCAACCGGGGCGCGAGTCCTCTCCGTTCGGCCAGCAACGCGGTGCTGGGCGGCCCGATCAGCAGCATGAGCACGATGGTCAGATTGCTTCCTGACACGGCGAGGAGGTGCGTGAGGTCCGTCGCCTCGAAGGCGTCCCGCAGATCCGACGGGATCCGTGAGGTGTCTCCGACGACCAGCCCGGGCAGCAGCGCCCGCGCGTCCGGCGCCAGCCCGCCCGTCGCCTCCCGCAGTCCGCCGCGAAGCTCTCCAGCCGTGCGCTGAAGGGCCGTCGGCGGTCCCGTGATGCGCGGCGGCCCGTCTCCCTTGGCCCGCAGCACGGCTGCGAACCGCGTGTCCTCCTCCAGCGCGGGCGCCAGTCGCCCGGCCAGCCGCAGCCTGGTCGAGGGCAGGATCCGCTGCCACCGCGCGCCTGACTCGCCAGGCCGCACGATGACCAGGACGGGCGTCCGAGTCGCCGTCGCCGAGCCGCCGGCCTGGCTAACCCGGGTCACCTCCGCGTCCAGCAGGAGGCCCCTGCCCGCTGTCTGGCCCTCCTGCCCCCGGGGCCGGAGCGGCTTGGGATCGGAGGTGACCGTCACCTCGACGGTGACCCGCGCGTACTGGCGGGCGAGCTCCGGAACCGGGCCTCGCCGCAGGTCGGCGCCGTGGAGCCCGGCCGAGGCCGCTCCCGCGGCTGCGCACAGCAGCACCGCGGCGCCCGCCGTCGCGTTGAGCCGACGGCGACGGCCCACCGCACGCACCACGGCGGGAGTGAGCAGCAGCCCTGCCATGACGAGGCAGACGCTCACGCCCACCGCCGTCCACGATCCCCGCGCGCCCATCGCCAGCGCCGCCGCGCCCCAGGCCGCGAGGGCCGGCGGCACCAGGCGCAGATCGGCCGGTCCCTCCTGCCGGGGATCGGACGAGCCCAGCCGATGACCTGAGTCGACATGAACCGCCGAGCGGGTCATGGCCGTACAAGGGTCTGGAGGTCCGCGAATCGGCGTTCGCCGATCCCGTCGACCTCGCGGAGCTCGTCGACCGACCGGAAACCGCCGTGCTCGGTGCGGTAGTCGACGATGTGCTGGGCCAGAACGGGACCGACGCCCGGCAGGGTCTCGAGCTGCTCCACCGTGGCGGAGTTGAGGTTCATGGGTCCCATGGGCTGCCCGGCGCCCGTGCCCGTACCGCTGCCCGCGCCGTTCACCGCGGGTGCGCCGGGCGGGGCGGTCACGCCCACCATGACCTGCTCGCCGTCCATGAGCACGCGAGCCCGGTTGAGCGCGGTCAGATCAGTGCCCTCTCTCGCTCCTCCGGCGGCCCGCAGTGCGTCGGCGACCCTCGACCCGGCGGGCAGCAGATGGATTCCGGGCTGCCGGACCTTGCCGCTCACATCGACGACGATCCGTCCCTCGGGCGCTCCTCCCGTGGCCGCAGGCTGAGCCCCTGGCGACGGCTGCGGGGCTGGCGTGGCCGCGCCCTGCTGGACCAGCACCGGAGCGCGAACGGGCTGCGGTCGCCCGGCCCAGAAATGCTGCACCGCGAAGACCGCCGCGGCCACGAGAACCACGGCCAGCGCCGCGAGAGTCCTGGGCTCCAGCCCGCATCTGAGCTGCACCCACACCGGCAGCCGCTCCCGCAGCGCGAGCCCCGCCCGCGTGGGGACCTCCCGCGTACGGACCTCCCGTGTGCGGGTGTCACCTGCGCCGACGGCATCGGCCTCCGGCGCCTCCGCCCGGGCCACCGGCCTGTCCAGCAGCGCACTTCGGGTCGCCGCCCCGCTGGCCGGAGCCACCGGACCGTCAGCCGGCTGGGCTCCCGCCAGACCACGCGGAGCAGCCAGACCAGCCCCAGCGTTCGCAGCAGCGGGAGCACCCCGGCCGGCAGGCATGAGGCGACCAGTCGAGCCCGGATCGTCTCCCCCGCCTCTCGGCGCCCCGTCGAACAGGGCGTCCGCCCGTCGGCGCAGAGCCGCGGTCGTCTCGGCAGCCGACCCGCGTGCCCGGCTCCCTCGGAGTCGGCCGGTGCGGCCGGGCCCCAGGGAGCGGCCGGGCCCGCGTGCAGAGCCGGCGCCGCGGCCGTGGCGGGCGCGGCTGTCGGAGGCCGGGGCGCGGCCAGGTCCACTGGTTGCGGAGCGTGATCGAAGAGCCATGCCACGAGACGGTAGGCACATCTGCCCGACCCCGCCGAGCAGGCTCAAATTCCGTGGACAACCGACCCGTTGTGGAAAACTTCGTCACTCGCAAAGGTGACGGACAGGTGGTGACGGACAGGTTCAGCGCGGGGAGACCACGACCGCCAGGAGCCCCGGTCCCGTATGCGCTCCGATCACCGCGCCCACCTCGCTGACGTGCAGGTCGACCAGGCCGGTGACCCGCTCGCGCAGCCGCTCGGCCAGTGCCTCAGCCCGCTCCGGCGCGGCCAGATGGTGCACGGCGATGTCCACGCTGCTCATCCCGGCCCGGTCGGCGGCGATCTCCTCGAGCCGGGCGATGGCCTTCGACGCCGTGCGCACCTTCTCCATCGGCACGATCCGCCCGCCGTCGAGCTGCAGCAGCGGCTTCATGGCGAGCGCCGAGCCGAGCAGCGCCTGCGCCGCTCCGATGCGGCCGCCGCGGCGCAGAAAGTCCAGTGTGTCGACGTAGAAGTACGCGGACATGCCCGCGGCCCGCTTCTCCGCGGCGGCCACCGCCTCGTCCAGGGTGCCGCCGGCCTCCGTCGCCTCCGCTGCCGCGAGCGCGCAGAACCCGAGGGCCATCGCGACCATCCCGGTGTCCACGACCCGCACGGGCACGGGAGCGTCCTTGGCGGCGAGCACCGCGGCGTCGTACGTCCCTGAGAACTCGGACGACAGGTGCAGCGAGACGATCCCGGTCGCACCGGCCTCGGCACGCGCCCGGTAGGCCGCTGCGAACTCCTCCGGGCTCGGGCGCGACGTGGTCACCGGGCGTCGCTTCTGCAGGGCCAGGGCCAGCGAGCGGGCCGAGATCTCTGTTCCCTCTTCGAGCGCTTGATCGCCCAGTACGACGGTCAGCGGCACCGCGATGATGCCGTGCCGCTCCATCGTCGGTGGTGGCAGGTAGGCCGTTGAATCAGTGACGATCGCGACATGGCGGGACATGAGCGGGAGGTTACCCGCCGAGACCGCCGCACGGCAGCCCGGCCCCACGCCGGCGACCGAGTCGCCCGCCTCGGCGGACGGGTTCGACGGACGCCGACGCGCGGCTCGAAGCTCAGTTCGTCGTCTCGGGACGCGCCGCCTTCTGCCAGGGATACGCCGTCTGCTGCCGAGGATCGCGCGCCGTGATCGCCTGCGGCTGACCCACGTCGGCCGTCTGCGCCGCGGCCTCCGGCTCCGGCCACGTCTGCTCAGCGGCGGCGCCTTCCGATGCCCCCGCACCCGTCCGCCCGGCCTCGGGCCAGGACGGCTCGGCCGCCTCCCTGCCCGGCGCGGCCGCGCCGGCGGTGCCCTCTGTCGACCAGTGCCGCAGCGCGCCCGCCTCCACGTCGATCTGGGCGCTCAGCGCGTCCAGATCGTCGTCGGCGAACTTCTGCGCCCGGTCCCGGGCGGCCCAGCGGAGCGAGTCTGCCGATTGCGTGATCCGCTCCGTGCGCTCGCGCAGACCCGGCAGCAAGGTCGCCAGCCTGGTGCGGTCCGGCTCGCGCTCCAGGCGCTTGAGCTCGTCGTCCAACTCGTGCCCGTGCGCGCTGAGCCGGGTGAAGAGCGCGAGCGACTCGGACAGCGAGGCGTCCTCGGCGACGCCCGCCTGCAGCGCGTCCTGGGTCGCCCTCATCGAGGTGCGCAGCGACAGCCGCAGTTGCGCCAGTTCGCCCACGACTCCGCCCTGGCCGTAGCTCTTCGCGCGCAGCGTGGTCTCCTCGACGGTGCGTCGCGCCTGTGTGACGGTGCGTTCCACACCGCGCTTGGCTGCTTTGACGACCTTCACGGTCGCATACACCCCCAACGCCACGAAGGCGACGAAAAGCAGCGCCAGGATCAGAAGTGCTTCTCCCATGAGCGCCCTCCGGGCATGAGTTGTGGTCCTTCCACGGTAAACGGAAGGGGCAGGCCGAGGGTTCCATAGGAACCCCCAACCTGCCCTTAAGGGATGACCCGGAATGCCTCGGAAGGCCTCAGCCGACCGCCGAGTGCCCGGGCGTCCGCCCCGTTACGCAGGAACGATGTTGACCAGCTTCGGAGCGCGCACGATCACCTTGCGGATGCCCGCGCCGGCCAGCGCGGCGACGACCGCCGTGTCACCCAGTGCCAGCTTCTCCAGCTCCTCGTCGGAGATCGACGGGGAGACCTCCAGTCGCGCCTTGACCTTGCCCTTGATCTGAACGACGCAGGTCACGGTCTCGTCCACGACATAGGCGGGGTCGGCGACCGGGAAGCCCTGGTGCACGACCGAGTCCGTGTGGCCCAGCTTGCGCCACAGCTCCTCGGCGATGTGCGGGGCCAGCGGGGCGATCAGCAGCACCAGGGACTCGGCGACGCCGCGCGACAGCGGGCCGCCCGCCTTGGTCAGGTGGTTGTTCAGCTCCGTGATCTTGGCGATGGCGGTGTTGAAGCGCAGATCCGCCAGGTCCTGGCCGACGCCGTCGATCGCCTTGTGCAGGGCGCGCAGCGTCGCCTCGTCGGGCTCGGCGTCGACGATCGTGATCTCGCCGGTCGCCTCGTCGACGATGTTGCGCCACAGCCGCTGCAGCAGCCGGTACTGGCCGACGACGGCACGGGTGTCCCACGGCCGCGACACGTCCAGGGGCCCCATGGCCATCTCGTACAGCCGCAGGGTGTCCGCGCCGTACTCGGCGCAGATCTGGTCCGGGGTGATGGCGTTCTTCAGGGACTTGCCCATCTTGCCCAGCTCGCGCTTGACGGCCTCGCCCTCGAAGTAGAACTTCCCGTCCCGCTCCTCGACGTCGGCGGCGGCCACGGGGAAGCCGCGGCTGTCCCGGTAGACGTACGCCTGGATCATGCCCTGGTTGTACAGCTTGTGGAACGGCTCGACCGAGGAGACGTGCCCCAGGTCGAACAGGACCTTGGACCAGAACCGCGCGTACAGCAGGTGCAGTACGGCGTGCTCGGCGCCGCCGACGTACAGGTCGACGCCGCCGTGCGGCATGCCGTCGCGCGGGCCCATCCAGTACTGCTCGATGGCCGGGTCGACCAGCTTGTCGTCGTTGTGCGGGTCCAGGTAGCGCAGCTCGTACCAGCACGAGCCGGCCCAGTTGGGCATGGTGTTGGTCTCCCGGCGGTAGCGCTTGACGCCGTCGCCCAGGTCCAGCTCCACATTGACCCAGTCCTCGTTGCGCGACAGCGGCGTCTCCGGCTGGGTGTCCGCGTCGTCCGCGTCGAACGTGCGAGGCGAGTAGTCGTCGACCTCGGGCAGCTCCAGCGGCAGCATCGACTCGGGCAGCGCGTGCGCGACGCCGTCCTCGTCATAGACGATCGGGAAGGGCTCGCCCCAGTACCGCTGCCGGCTGAACAGCCAGTCGCGCAGCCGGAAGTTGACCGTTCCCTCGCCGATGCCGCGTGCCGTCAGCCACTCGGTGATCTTGGCCTTGGCCTCGGCGACGGCCAGGCCGTTCAGCGAGATCTCGTCGTTGGCGGAGTTGATCGCCGGGCCCTGCCCGTTGAACGCCTCGCCCTCCCAGCCCTCCGGCGGCTGGACGGTGCGGACGATGGGCAGCTCGAACGCCTCGGCGAACTCCCAGTCGCGCTCGTCCTGGCCGGGGACGGCCATGATGGCGCCGGTGCCGTAGCCCATCAGGACGTAGTCGGCGACGAAGACCGGGATCCGGTCGCCGGTGACCGGGTTCACGGCGTACGCGCCGCTGAAGACGCCCGTCTTGTCCTTGTGCTCGGTCTGCCGCTCGACGTCGCTCTTCGTCTGGGCCTGCTTGCGGTAGGCCGAGACGGCCTCGGCCGGAGTGGCCGCGCCGCCGGTCCACGCCTCCTTGACGCCCTCGGGCCACTCGGCCGGGACGATGGAGTCGATCAGGCCGTGCTCAGGGGCCAGAACCATGTAGGTGGCGCCGAACAGAGTGTCGGGGCGCGTGGTGAAGACCGTGATCTGCGCGCCGTCGTGGCCCTCGACCTCGAAGTTGACGCGAGCGCCCTCGGAGCGCCCGATCCAGTTGCGCTGCTGCAGCTTGATGGCCTCCGGCCAGTCCAGCGCGTCCAGGTCGTCCAGCAGCCGGTCGGCGTAGGCGGTGATACGCATGTTCCACTGGCGCAGCTTCGCCTTGAAGACCGGGAAGTTGCCGCGCTCGGAGCGGCCGTCGGCCGTCACCTCTTCGTTGGCCAGCACGGTGCCCAGACCCGGGCACCAGTTGACGGGCGCGTCGGAGGCGTACGCCAGGCGGTAGCCGCCCAGGACCTCAGCGCGCTCGGAGGCGCTCAGCTCGCTCCACGCGCGCGTGCCGGGCACGGCGCGCTCGCCGCTCTCGAACTGCGCGACCAGCTCGTCGATCGGGCGGGCCTTCTGCGCGTCCTCGTCGAACCACGAGTTGAAGATCTGCAGGAAGATCCACTGGGTCCACTTGTAGTACTTCGGGTCGATCGTCGCGACCGACCGGCGCTTGTCGTGACCCAGGCCCAGCCGACGCAGCTGGCGCTTCATGTTCTCCATAGCCTCCTCGGTCGACACCCGGGGGTGGGTGCCGGTGGAGACCGCGTGCTGCTCGGCGGGCAGTCCGAAGGCGTCGAAGCCCAGCGTGTGCAGGACATTGTGGCCGGTCATGCGCTGGTGGCGGGCGAAGACGTCGGTGGCGATGTAGCCGAGCGGATGTCCGACGTGCAGACCGGAGCCCGAGGGGTAGGGGAACATGTCCATGACGAACTTCTTGGGCTTGGCCGCCAGCGCCGGGTCCCCGGCCAGACCGCCGGTCGGGTTCGGCGCCTCGTACGTGCCGTCGGCGTCCCAGAAGTCCTGCCAGCGCGCCTCGATCTCGGCGGCCATGGCAGCGGTGTAGCGGTGCGCTGCGGCCGCCTCCGCGGAGGGGGCTCCTCCCGTGCCGGAGGCAGCGGGGGAGGAATTCGTCTCGCTCATGATCCTTAAGGCTCCATCGATCGTCTCTGCTTGCGCTGTGACATCCACCGAAATGAAAAAGCCCCTCGCACAGGAGGGGACGCCGCGCCGATTCCGACCGGATTCTTCATCCGTCGGGACTGATCAGCGCGGCTCGCTAAGCAGAAGGCGTACGGCACGCATGGCGCCAGGGTACCGCAGGGAGCGAAGCACTCGCATAAGGGAATGCGGGGAATGCCATAGTGCCCTCAGGAGGGGGTGCTTCCGCCTCCCAGGACGCTCGCCGAACCCCGCGTCGAGTGTTCCGGCACGGCTATGGACGACGTCCGCACGGATCATCGCGCGCCGATCTGAACGCTCCTAGCACGTTGATACGTACCTCTGAGGGGGGCTCGCACAATCCCCACATGGCCTCCATAGAGCATGTTGGAACGAAACCATATGAAGCGCCACATATCGCACAGCCCGGACTGCACCATCCACTCTCCCGGATACCGAGGCGAACCCTCCGGGGACGCCCACAAGCACCGCGGAGAGTCTTCGCGCGCCCTTCGAGAGCCCCGACGCATGAGCCTCAGCCGCTTGGGTTACCCCGCGTATCGCCCCTATCCAGGGCAACCCCAGAGTCAGTTGGCTGTGCTTCCGCTCTCTAAACGCTCAAACGTCGTACCGCTCGGTATGGGTCGACCTAGCATGCGTCAACGGGACCGCTTTCCCGCACCATTCGGAGTCGCCCCATGAAGCCTCATCGCAACCCGCGTTCATCCCCAGCGCCGAGTACCGGGCTCAGCCGCCCGGTGCAAGGCGGCTTGTCCGTAGCCGCCTTGGTACTCATACCCGTGATCGCCGTCGCAGGAAGCGACAGTTTCCGCGCCGCGCTCGACTTCACCACGGGGGTCCTCTCCCTGGTGTCCCTGACCGCCTCCATCGCCTGGGGGCTGCTCGCCACCGACCGGTTGCTGCTCTCTCCCCGCCACCGCCTGCTGGCCCAGGGCATCCACCGGTCGACCGCGGTCGCCTCTCTCGGCTTCCTGCTGTTGCACGCGACCGTGAAGGTGTCGCTCGGCCACGTCGAACTGCTGGGCGCGCTCATACCGTTCGGGCTCGGCGTCACCGGCACATCCGGCTTGATCGGCTTCGGGTCGCTCGCCGGCTTCCTCATGGTGGTCGCCGCCACGACCGGGGCGCTGCGCAGCGCCCTGGCCGGCAACATCCGCATCGCCGGCCGCTGGCGGGCTCTGCACATGCTGGCCTACCCCGCCTGGTGCTCGGCGCTGGTGCACGGCCTCTATACCGGCCGACCCGCCGCGGCCTGGGTGACGACGATGTACTGCCTGGCGCTCACCGGCGTCGCGGCGGCCGTCTCGGTCCGGCTGGCGCCGCGCCCCCTCCAGCGCCGCATCGCCAACAAGATCCTGTCCCTGACCGGCGGATCCGACGGCACGCCGGCGGAGCAGGAGCGCCAGCGTGACCTCTCCACCTCGCCGCTGCCCGGCGCCTCAGGCCTGACCGGGCCGGCAGACCTCAACGGCAGGGCCGGCCGCCGGCGGATGAACGGCATCCCCGCACAGCGCCCGTACGAGGCGGAGTTCGAGCGCGAGTCGCCCCTCGGCAGCCAGTCCCGCGCGCAGCCCAGGCGGCTCGAGGCACCCTCCCCGCAGCTGTACGAGGCCCCGCCGCCGCCCGTCAGCGAGCCGATCGTCTCCGGCGACCCCAGCGGCGCCCTCTCCGGCTCGGCGGGCGCCCGCCCCGGATTCGCCGCCGCCTACCGCGCGGTCTCCCTCGGCGGGGACCAGAGCGCTCCGCTGGCCGAGCGGGTTCCGATGACCGAGGAGATCCCCGTCGTGTCCGAGTCCGGGCCGCGCGCGGGTCTGTGGCCCACTCCCTCGCCCCCGCCGCCCGCACAGGCCCCGCCCGCGCCCGCCGCGCCCCCGTCGTACGACACCCCTCCCCCGCCCCTCTTCGAGACCCCTCCGACGTACGAGGCGCCCTCGTACGAAGCCACCTCTCCGTACGAGACCCCTGCCTCGTACGGCGCCACGTCCTCGTACGACTTCACGGCCTCGTTCGACGCTCCCGCCTCGTACGACGCCACCGCCTCGTACGATCCCCCTTCCTCGTACGACGCCACCGCCTCGTACGATTCCTCTCCCGCCTACACCCCCATGGGGGACCCCTCGACCTCGTACGACCCCGCTCCGCCGTACGACACCGGCAACATCGGTTCGTTCGACGAGACCGCAACCATGCCCGGGCCCCTCTTCCCGCCCCCGGCCGGGGAGCCCTGGCACGCACCCGCAGGAGAACGACCGTGAACGCCCCCCTCCCCGATGTCCCCGAGGTCCGAGTCGTCGGCCTTCCTCAGCTGACGCAGGGCTTCGACCTCGTCGAGCGCCTCGACCTCGCCATGCACCTCAAGGTGCACGGGCCGCTCGAGCCGGTGACCGGCGAGCGGCTCGCTCAGCTCGCCGAGGACATATCGCTGCGCGGCCGGGGAGGCGCGGGGTTCCCGTTCGGACAGAAGCTGCGCGCGGTCGCCAAGTCCTCGATCCGGCGCGGGGTGCGGCCCGTCGTCGTGGTCAACGGCAGTGAGGGGGAGCCTGCCTGCCGCAAGGACACCGTGCTGCTCAACCGCGCGCCCCACCTGATCCTCGACGGCGCTCTGCTGGCGGCTGAGGCCCTCGGGGCGCGCACCCTGGTGATCGCGGTGACCCGCAACTCCACAGAGGTCTCCATGCGCGCCGCGCTGGCCGAGCGCGGCCTGTCGGACCGGCGCGGGCAGCAGCTGCGCGCACGGGTGGTCCGCACCCCGGAGCGCATGGTCTCCGGCGAGGCGTCCTCCGTCATCCGCGCCGTGAACGGCGGCCCCGCCCTGCCGCCCGGCCGTCGTGAGCGAGCCTCCGACACCGGCGTCGGCGGCGCCCCGACGCTGCTGTCCAACGCGGAGACGTTCGCGCAGCTCGCTATAGGCGCCCGGATCGGCGCCCGCAGGTACGGCCACACCGGCCTGGACACGGAGCCCGGCACGGTCATGCTGACGATCTCCGGCGCGGTCGCGCGCCCTATGGTCGTCGAGGTCCCCACCGGTGTGCCGCTTCGGTACGTGCTCCAGCTGGCGGGCGCCCCGCCGATGCCCCAGGGCGTGCTGACCGGCGGCTACCACGGCAACTGGATCGACGCCGCGGCCGTCCACGAGGCCAACGTCTCGCGCGAGTCCCTGGCGGCCGTCGGCGGCGCGCTCGGCGCGGGCGCGATCTTGCCGATCGGCCCCGAGACCTGCCCGCTGGGCGAGGCGCTGCGCGTGGCGAACTGGCTCGCCGCCGAGACCGCCGGCCAGTGCGGCCCCTGCCGACTGGGCCTGCCCGCGGCGGCCGGCGGTCTGTCCGACGTGATGAACGGCGGCGGCCCGGCCGCTCTGGAGGCGCTGCGCGAGGTGACCCAGGCCGTCAAGGGCCGGGGCGCGTGCAAGCACCCCGACGGCTCGGCCCGCTTCTTCGCGTCGACGCTGTCCGCCTTCACGGACGACC
Source organism: Streptomyces sp. NPDC051907 (assembly GCF_040681075.1). Taxonomy (NCBI): domain Bacteria; kingdom Bacillati; phylum Actinomycetota; class Actinomycetes; order Kitasatosporales; family Streptomycetaceae; genus Streptomyces; species Streptomyces sp. NPDC051907. The sequence goes on from NZ_JBFAYB010000082.1 coordinate 42,900, forward strand.
TCGCCGCCCATGTGCTCGACGGCGGCTGCGGGCGCGAGACGACCGGCGTGCTGCCGCTTCCGCTGCCCGGCTACGAGGAGGCGGTGGAGTCGATTTCGAGCGGCGAGAAGGTCTTCATCGACTGGACGCTCTGCCAGGGCCACGGCATCTGCGCGGAGATCATCCCGGAGCTGATCCGGCTGAACCCGGACGGCTTCCCGTCGGTGGCCGACGCGGTGGTTCCCATGCATCTCCAGGGGCGCACCCAGCGCGCCGTGCGGCGCTGCCCCCAGCTGGCGATGCGCATCGAGCAGACGGCGGCCGACCGCGCCCCCAAGCCCTCGGGCCGCCCCGGAACTGCCCGACTGTCCGGGCGACGAAGCGGCACATAACCTTCGCGTCGAACGAATCGGTGAAGACCATGAAGTGCATCCGGCCGCGGGTGCTGA
>NZ_JBFAYB010000083.1:0-43062 GCF_040681075.1 Streptomyces sp. NPDC051907
CCGCCCCGGCCCCGCGCCCCCGGGAGCCCCCCGCCGCCGAGCTGCGTCGCCACTCGACCGCGACTCCACCGCACCGAGGGGCGGTTGAAGCGGTGCGGCGCGACGACGTCTTTCTGCGATCCGGGTTCCGTCCCACCTGGCCGGCGCCTCTCCCGGGCCAGGTCTGACTAACCGTTGAGTCAACACGGGGCAACACGAGTAAACAAGATCAAACGACACTCTCCGTCAAATGAGGATGAAGAAAAGTCATGTACGTATCTTTACAGGGAGGTTACGGGCGCGATAGATCAGTACCCGTCAACTGAAAATGTTGGTTCCTGTGAGATTTCGTCTGAGCTTGGCTTCTTTGCGGCCGCCCGCGCCATCGCGGTGCTCATGGCAGGACCAACGTCGTATACGAGAGGCGAACATGAAGCGCAAGCGACGTGCTCTGCTCCCATCCAAGCCGACCCTCGCGGTGCTGATCGGCATACTGCTGTGCGGCGCGGCCGTCTCCGCCCCCGAGGCGATGGGCGCCGGCGGCAGCGGGACCTGGGAGGTGAAGCAGCCTCGGTCGTCGTCGGACTCGCTCACCGCCACCGTCTCGCTGAACGACGCCGGGGCCCTGACCCTCGCGGTCCGCCGCGGCGGTGCGACGGTCCTGCAGCCGGCCCCCGTCGGGCTGGTCACCGACAAGGCCGACCTGTCCACAGGACTGCGGCTGGGGGGCCGCAGCGATCGCACCGTCACCGAGCAGTACACCGCGACCACCGGCAAGCGCCAAAGGCACCTGGCCACGATGAACGAGACCCGACTGTCGTTCACCGGGGCCGGCGGAGCCCGTATGGACCTGGTAGTCCGCGTCTCGGACCAGGGCGTCGCATACCGTTACGTGCTGCCGGACACGAAGGGCGGCACCATCCGCCATGAGAGGTCGGCCTTCCAGCTCCCGGGAGACGCGACGGCCTGGCTGACGAAGTACGAGGCCTCCCATGAGCAGCACCACGGCGAGAGCACGGCCTCCGGTGCGGCCGGCGGCTTCTTCGGATACCCGGCGCTGTTCCGGACGGGGAAGTCGTATGTGCTGCTGTCGGAGTCCGGCGTCAACGGCCGCTACGCCGGCAGCCGGCTGAGCCACCAGTCGGGCAGCGGGCGATACTCGGTCGCGTTCGCCACAGGCCAGGTCTCCGTCGACGGCCCGCTGACCACCCCCTGGCGAGCCGCGGTCATCGGCAGCCTCCAGGGGGTCGTCCAGTCGACGTTCACCGACGACATCGCCCCGCCCTCCCGGATCGAGGACACCTCCTGGATCCGGCCGGGCAAGGTCGCCTGGTCGTGGCTCGCGGGCGGCAAGCCCGTCCAGCGCAGCCTGGAGGCGCAGAAGAAGTTCGTGGACTACGCCGCCGAGCACGGCTGGCCGTACACCCTGGTCGACGACGGGTGGAAGGACGAGAAGTGGATGCCCGAGCTCGTCGAATACGCCTCCTCGCGCGGAGTCAAGATCCTGGCATGGATGCGGTGGGACGATCTGGACAGCGCGGCCGAGCGTGACACGGTCTTGTCGCGAATGAACGACTGGGGCGTCGCCGGGCTGAAGATCGACTTCATCGGCTCCGAGTCCCAAGAGCGCTTCAGATGGTACGACGACGTCCTCAAGGCGACCGCCGACCACAAGCTGCTGGTCAACTTCCATGGCTCGACCGTCCCCAACGGCATGCAGCGCACCTGGCCGCATGTGATGACCCTCGAGGCCGTGCGTGGCGCCGAATACGGCGGGTGGCGGGCACCGACCGCCGGTGATATCGCGACGTATCCCTTCACCAGGAACGTCGTGGGGTCCATGGACTACACCCCGATGGCCCTCCAGCGAAAGAGCCATCCGCACTCCACGGCGGCCGAGCTGGCCCTGTCCGTCGTCTATGAGTCCGGCTTCCAGAACTTCGCGGGATCGCTGGAGACCTACGCCGAGCACCCTGAGATGGAGCGCTTCCTGGAGCAGGTGCCCACGGTCTGGGACGACACCCGGCTGCTGTCCGGCAGGCCGGGAGGCGGCGCCACCCTCGCCCGACGGAGCCAGGGCCGCTGGTTCATGGGGTCCTACCTGACCGGCGGCGCTCACACGGAGCGCACACCGCTGACCTTCCTCGGCGGCGGACGCTGGCTGGTGGAGACGATCCGCGACGGCAAGGACGGGCTGATCCGGGAGACCCGCCGGGTGGACCGTGGAGACACCCTTGCGGTTCCGGTGCCGGGCAAGGGGGGTTTCGTCGCCGTGGCGTGTCCCGACAAGCCGAACCTGAAGACCTGCGACCGGCCCGTCAAGCGTGGCAAGGGCGGCAAGGGGTAGCGACAACTGGTCGGTGAGCAACTGAAGTTCGCCCACATCGCCGCCGGGACCTCCCTTGGTCCCGGCGGCGGTTCTCACTTTCCCGTGCCCATGGTGATGCCCTCGGTGATTCTGCGGCCGAGCCAGACATAGAGCCCGATCATCGGCAGGATGGAGATCGACGCGCCGGCGAACAGGGCGCCGAAGTCCGCGCCCGTGAACTGCTGCTGCTGGAAGTAGTTGAGCAGCGCCAGCGGCAGGGTGAACTTGTCGTTGGTCTGGATGAACATCAAGGCCAGAAGGGTTTCGTTCCACATCGACATCGCGTTGAGCAGCGTCGCGGTCACCAGGCCGCCGCGAGCGAGGGGGAGCATGATCCGCCAGAAGGTCATGGAGGCGGACACGCCGTCCAGGGCGGCGGCCTCCTCCAGCTCCGCCGGCAGCGAGGCGAAGAACGAGGTCAGCAGGAACACGGTGAACGGCAGGGACACCACGACGTACAGGGTGAAGAGGCCGACGAGGCTGTTGATGAGCTCCAGCCGGTTCATCAGCGCGTAGAGGGGCAGCACCATCACCTGCATCGGGATGCCGAGGCCCAGGACGAAGTACACATTGAGGCCGCTGGACAGACGGCCCGAGCGTCTGCCGAGGACGTACGCCGCCGGTGCGGCGACGGCGACGGTGACCACCGCCGCGCAGACCACCAGAGCGGTGGAGTTCATGAAGGCGGGGCCGAATCCGCCGTCGCTCCAGGCCGTCGACCAGTTCTCGATATGCAGGGTGGTGGGCAGGGACCAGGGGTGCTCGACGATGTCCCGGCTGCTCTTGAGCGAGCTGAGAAGCATATAGGCGAAAGCGAACAGACAGAAGCCGGTGAACAGCCAGACGGCTGCCGTCCCGGGCAGCCGTCCGAGCACGGAGGACAGCCGTCTTCGACGGGTCCTGCGGCTTGGGACGGCAGTCGTGTGCGTGTCGGGCGGGGACGCGAGGGCAGTCATCGAAGGCACCTTCCTGCCGGAGGTCAGAACTGCAGCGCTTCGCGTCGCATCAGGCGGCGCAGCGCGACCACGAGGACGGCGACGAAGAGCAGCGTGGTCGTGGCGGAGGCCGTGGCGTAGCCGAACTGATGGAGCGGGGTGATGCCTCCGACCGTCTCGCCGTAGACGAAGAGGGCGTTGTTCCACTGATAGGTGGGGGGCAGCGCTCCCTGGTTGCTGCCGAAGGCGAGCATGAACTCGAAGATCTTCACTGAGGTGACGGTCCACAGCACCGCGGCCGCGGCGGTCACATCCCATGACAGCGGGAGGGTGACATGGCGGAAGCGCTGCCAGGCGTTGGCGCCGTCGAGCCGGGCGGCCTCGTAGTAGGACTCGGGTATCCGGTCGACGCCCGCCATCAGGATCGTCACGTAGTACCCGGTGTTGATCCACACCAGGGCGATCAGGATGGCGGACATGGACCAGCTCGGTCTGAGCCATTCGACGGGATCCGCCCCGAACGCCCCGAGAAAGCCGTTGAGCAGGCCGTCGTAGTTGAGCAGGGAGCCCCAGAAGATGGCCAGGACGATGGAGGAGACGATGTGCGGCAGGAAGATCACGCCACGGATGAGGTGATGGCCGCGCATCTCGCGCAGCATCAGCATAAAGCCGAAGCTGAGGGCGAAGACGGCCGCGCCGACCCCGAACATGATCTTGAGGGTGTTGCCGAAGGCGGAGAGGAAGGCGGGGTCGCGCAGCAGCTGTGTGTAGTTGCGGGTGCCGACCCACTGCGGGGAGTTGATCCCGTCCCATGCGGTGAAGCTGGTGTAGACCGAGTACAGCGTGGGCCCGATGAACAGTGCGGTGTACAGAGCCACGGCCGGCGTCAGGAACGGTCCGAAGAGCCGCCGTTGGCGCCGCTCCAGCGGTGAGGCGACGGAGGCGCTCACGAAGCGTTGTCCCAGAAGTCGATGGAGGCCTGCTTGGTCTCTGCGACGAACTCGTCCGCGGTGGTCACGCCCTGGATGAACCGGACCACGTTCGGGGTGTAGGCCTTGGTGGCCCAGGCCGCGTAGTCCACGAACAGCCGTGCCTGGTCGGGGTAGACGTCGCTCCCGTTGATCGCCTTGGCGGCCGAGGCGAGCTCCTTGGGCGCGGGGATGTCGGCGCGCGATGTGATGTTCATGGCCTTGGTCGCGATGCCGGACAGATGCCGCTTGTTCATGAAGTACGCGATGAACTTCTGGGCTTCCTCGGAGTGCTTGGCGGTCTTGGGAACGGCGAACCCGAAGAAGTTGACGCCGACCGCGGTGTTCCCGCCGTCGATCGCGGGGAGCTGGAATTGGCCGTAGGCGAGGTCGGGGGAGACGTTGGGCCTGCTCTCGCTCGGAAACCAGGTCCCGTTGAGGTAGAGGGCAGCCTTGCCCTGGGACCAGGGGGCCTCGGCCTGCGTTCCTTGGGTCGACTCGTATCCCTTGACGAAGTAGTTGTCGCGCAGATGCTCGACCTTGGCGGCCGCGGCGCGCACCTTCGGGTCGTCCCACGCGGCGCCTGTCTTGTCGGCGGCCAGGGCGCGCACCCCGTCCGTGCCGAGTTGGCGCTGCAGGGTGAGCAGCGTCCAGTAGGGATCGTTGCTGGCGAGGGTGATGGGAGCGACGCCCTTGGCCTTGATGGCATCGAGTCTCGCGACGAGGTCGTCCCAGGTCTTCGGAGGACTCGAGGCGAGTTCCGGGTACTTGCCGGCGTCGAACCACACCCCTTCGGTGGCGACGGAGTACGGCACGATGAAGGGCTTGCCGTCCTTGTCGTTGAGGAAGGACTTGTATTTGTCCGGGATCGCTTCGCCGACGGTCTGGGTCTCACCGGGGATCTGCGCGGAGTAGACAGGGGACAGATCGGCATGCTGGCCGGCTGAGACGACGGCGCCGAGCGCGTTGACCGAATTGTCGATCAGGTCGGCGGCCGCGCCGTTCTTCAGGGTGGGGGTGATCTTCTGGATGACCTGGCGGCCCTGCCACTGGATGGACACCTTGATGCCGGTGTCCTTGGTGAACTGGTCGGCTGCCGCTTGGATGACCTTGGCCTGGGGTTCGTTCTGATTCCACATCGACCAGTATCTGAAGGTGTTCTCACTGTCGTCGGAGCCAGAGCCGCAGCCGGCCAGCGTGCCGGCGGCGAGGACGGCCACCACGGCGGCGAGGACCGGCGTGCGTCTGATGCGGGGCGTGATCTTCATAGGGCGGTTCCCGTCTCTGTGCAGGTGGAGTGGGTACGGGCGAAGGGGCGGGCCGACTATGCGAGAGGGGCCTGCTGGGCGCCTGGCAGGCCCCATCGCGTGAAGCTCTGGCCGGCGACTGGTTCGACGGTGACTGCCTGGCGGTAGCGGGTGCTGGTGATCAAGCACTCGGCGCCTGCGGGCAGGGCGATCTCCAGCAGGCCGTCCGGGCGTCGCGTCCACTCGATCGGCTCTTCCGTGGCGCCGAGGGCGCGCACCTGGCGTGTTCCTGGGAGTCCGCCGGTCGCCACCAGGCATGGCTCCCCGGCCTCGCTCCGCACACGGATCCAGCGGGTGGCGCCGCCCCGCCGGCAGGCGCTGACTCGGAAGGCGCCCTCCGCCACCAGGTTGTGCACCGTCACATCGGCCCAGGCGCGGGGCACGGCCGGGAAGACCCGGATGACACCGCCCCAGCTCTGCAGCAGCATGTCGTGGACGCTCTGCGCGGCGGACAGCGGAGTCTCGATGACCGGCCCGGTCTCGGCGTACATGGTGTTGGGCTCGACGTAGTCGTCGAGGAGCACGTCGAGCTGCCGCAGTGCCGCGTCGCCGTCGCCGAGGAGTGCGTACATGGAGGCGGAGCCGGAGAAGCTGTACCCCTGGAGTTCACCGGTGAGTCCCAGCCAGTGGTCCATGGACCGTTCCAGCAGCCTGCGGTCGTCGGGGTCGGTGACGTCGAGCTGGTGGAGGGGGTAGAACCACAGCAGGTGCGAGTAGTGCCGATGGGACGTCGTCAGCCGCAGGTCGCGGCCGATCCGCAGGCCCCAGTCGGCGTCCTGGGGCGGCGGGGCGAGGCGGTCGAGGACGTCCCGCCACCGGGGGGCCAGGGGATCGGTGACGCCGAGCCGGAAGGCGGCGTCGAGCAGGGTGCGGCAGCCCCAGTGCAGAAGGGCGAGATCGTAGTTGCAGTCGGCGGTGGTCCCGTACTCGGGCGAGTACGTGGGCGGCAGATGCAGGACGCCGGCGTCGTCCTCGGTCAGAAAGTGCAGGTAGTAGCCGACAGCCCGGCGCAGGAGCGGGAAGACCGTGTCGCGCAGGTATGCCTCGTCCATGGTGTGGCGGTAGGCGAGCCAGGCGTTGTGCAGGGCCCAGGTGAGATTGCCGATCTCGGGAAGGGGATCGGGGTGTCCGGGGACTCCCGCCGGCTCACTGCGCAGGTCGTCCTGGGTGGAGCGGCCGATGACCAGTGAGTCGGCTCGGTACGGGGACGGGGTCGAGGCGAGAAGGCCCGCTTCGCCGCTCTCCAGCGCGGTGCGCAGCGAGTCGAGCTCGGTATGACCGGTCGTGTAGAGGGGCCAGTACGCGAGTTGGACGTTCAGATTCCACCATGCGGCGGGCCAGGGGGTGTCCTCCAGCCACGGGCCGTGAGTGGCGAGCACCGGCCGATCCGCGCGGGTGGCGCAGGCGAGTTTGTACAACTGGAGCCAGTAGAAGCTCTGCAGTCGACCGTCGGGGATGGAGAGGAAGCTCTGGGGGTAGTAGGCGTGCCACCAGGAGCGGTGAGTCGCCGCCAGGCTCTCGGTGCTCCATCGGTCGGCCTGGGCGGTGGTGGCGGCGGCTGTCTTGCTGGCCGAGCGCTCGAGACGGCTGTGGGCGACGGTGCATAAGAGCGTGGCGGTCACACCGTCGGGCTCGGTCCGGGTGCGCCAGCGTGTCTCGGTACGGCCGCCGCAGGCCAGGTCCTGCGTGCAGAGACGGTCGGCGCCGTCCGCGATGGTCGAGGTGGGGGACGGGTTGGTCTTGAGGCCGTCCGGGCGCTGGTCGGGGTAGAACGACTCTCGCGGTGGGCGGGCGGGCTGGGGGGCGAAGGTCCAGGACGCCTGCTCTGTGCCTTCCAGAGGGCGGCAGCTGACGACGAGCAGGTCCATGACGGCGTGGACGAAGCCCCGGACGGCCAGTGTTCCGTGGGTGGTGGTGACCGTGCCGGTCAGCTCCGCGTTCCAGAGGGAGAGCCGCAGGTCCACCGCGGTCACCTCGCCGACGGTCTGGAGGACCAGGCTGCCGATCGGGAGCCTCGTCCCGCCCCACAGCGGCCCTCCGACGTCCTGGTGGTCGCGGACGCGGCTGTCGCCCAGCACGAGATGCAGCCTGGTGGAGCCTTCCGGCACGCGGAGGGAGACGGAGAGGCCGCCGTTGCCGAGGAAGGGGCCGTCGTGGAAGCCGCTCGGGACGGTCCGCCACACGGGGTCGAGTCCGCTCAGGAACTCCCGCCATCCGTCGCGGTCTTCGAGCCGGTCCTCCAGCACGAAGGGGCTCGGCGAGCGTGGTGGTTCGGTGTGGGTCATGGCTCCTCTACTCGGGTTCGGCACTGAGCGTTGCGAGAGGTGGTACCAGGACGAGGCGGTAGGACGGCCTGCTGCCCGCCCGAGAGCGGGGTCACCCCGCCGCCGGCGTGGCGGCGGGGCGGATCGTCCCCGGTGGTCTGCCACTTGGGGTGCGTCATCGGCTGCCGGGCAGCTTCTAGGAGCAAAGCAAGTCCATCGCGGACCCTAGATTGATCAAATGATCGAGTCAAGAGAAATGATCGAAATTGATCGATTGATCGTTCCGGCGGCAACTGGCCTTCTGTCACGGGACGTTGAGGTCTGTGCCCGCACTCCGACGCGGGCGCGCCCAGGAGCGCAGCCGCCCCGACGACGTCCTGGAGTGCTGTGATCCGCGCCGCCTGGCTCCGCCGCACACAGGGCGAGCAGCCTCGGAGCGATAGATCGCGTCGAGGTCGAGCTGTAGGCTTCTGCGCCCAGGGCAGCCAACGCGGCAGGGGGAGTGCCATGTCGATCTCGGCCGAGAAGCGCCGCTCTCGGATTCTGGACGCCGTACGGAGCCTGGGGACGGTCCGCGTGGTGGCGCTCGCCGAGCGCCTCGACCTGCCGGCGGTCACCGTCCGGCGCGATCTGGCCGCGCTGGCCGAATCCGGCCTCGTGCACCGCTCGCATGGGACGGTCTCGTCCCTCGCCGCCCAACTGTCGCCGCAAGCCGGTCCCACGCTGGGACTGCTCGTGCCCACCGTGAGCCAGTACTTCGACGAGGTGATCACCGGCGCGCGCCGCGCGGCAGCCGACGCGGGCGCCCAAGTGATCCTCGGCATCTCCTCGTACGACGCGAGCGCCGACCAGTCGCAGGTCGAGACGCTGCTCGACTCCGGCGCCCAGGCTCTGATCCTGACCCCCAACTGGAAGCCGCTGGACGATACCCGGGAACACGGCTGGGTCGCCGACCTGCCCGTCCCGACGATCCTGCTGGAGCGTCGGCCGACTGCCGGGAGCCCGGCCTTCGCAGTCGACTCGGTCAGCTCGGATCACCACTACGGCGCACTTCTCGCGCTCCGCCATCTCGCGGCCCTCGGCCATGAGCGTGTTCTGCTGGCGGCTCGCCTGGACACCTGGACGGCGCTGAAGGTCCGCAGTGGCTATGCCGAAGGATGCGCTCTGCTCGGCATGACGGCGGAGCCCGTGGTCGACGTCACCGACTCCTTCGCGCACGCCGGCAGGGCCGCGGCGACGGTCGTGGACGCCGTGAAGCGAGGCGTCAGAGCCGTCCTGGTACACAACGACCAGGACGCCATCCAGCTGATTCCGCTGTTGCGCACCAAGGGCCTGAGCGTCCCTCACGATGTAGCGCTCGTCAGCTACGACGACGTCGTCGCCTCCCTGGGCGCCCCTCCCTTGACCGCGGTCGCTCCGCCGAAGCGCGCCGTGGGCGAAGCGGCGGTGCGGATGGCCCTGGGGCGCTTCGGGGTCGAGGCGTCGCCGGTTCAACACCTCGAACTGCTCCCTGAATTGGTCGTCCGGGGCTCGTGCGGAGGAGCCTCCGCGGTCTGAAGCCCGCGTCCCTGCGGGCGGGGACGCCGCTCGGGCGGAACCGCCGCTCCGCGCCTGTCAGTGACCCCTGAATAGATCATTTGATCGAGTTTCGATCGTTTGATTCGCGATGGATTGACGCGCCCATAGGGCGCACCTACTCTGCGAGCGCCGCAACTTCGCGTACACCGGGAGTCCCCACTATGTTTTCGCTCCCCGTACTTCGTCATGCCCTACTCAACGCGCCTACCGCCGCCGCCCTGCTGATCTCCGCCCTCCCCGCCGTCTCCGCCATCCCCACCCAGGACGGCGGCATCCGGTACGTGGACTGCTCGGCCTCCTCGTCGGGCAACGGCAGCCAGATCAGCCCCTGGAACAACCTGGACGACGTGAACGCCCACGTCTTCCGACCCGGCGACCACCTACTGTTCAAGCGCGGCGCCACCTGCAAGGGCACCCTGAAGCCGCAGGGCTCGGGAACCGCCACCGCTCCGATCACGCTGGCTGGATACGGCAGTTCCAGCAATCGCCCCGTCGTGGCGGGCGACAGCGCCACGACCGAGAAAGCCGCCGTCCACCTCTACAACGTCGAGGGGTGGGAGATCCACGGCCTCGAGATCACCTTCCACGACAGGGGAGCCGCCCGACGCGAGCGCAACGGCCTTCTCGTCGAGATCGCCGACCTGCCCGACGGCGTCGGCACTCACTACATCGTCGACGACGTGTACGTGCACGACGTGAACGGCGACGCGACCAAGTGGTCCAACGGCATCCAGTTCCGCGTCTCGGGAACGAGCAGACCGACCCATTTCGACGATGTGCTGGTCCAGGACTCCCGTATCGCCGACGTCGACCGCGAGGGGCTGACCAACCGGACGACATGGATGTGCCGGCCCGCCTACGGCAACACCGACGGCTGCGCCGGCAAGAGCAACTGGCGAGCCAACACCCGCCTGGTGTTCCGGGGCAACACCATCAGCAACACCGGCGGAGACGGAATCGTCGTACGAGCCGCCGACCACGCGCTCGTCGAGCACAACACGGCGTACGACATCGCGATGCGACCCATGGGCGCCAACGTGGGCATCTGGACCATCAACTCCGACGACACACTGATCCAGTACAACGAGGTCCATCACGTCCGCAAGCTGCGGGACAACGGCGACGGACACGCGTTCGACTCGGACTACGGAAGCAACCGGGCCGTCTTCCAGTTCAACTACAGCCACGACAACGAAGGCGGATTCATCCTCCTGTGCGGAGACTGCGGGTCCGACTCCGAGACCACGGGAACGATCGTGCGCTACAACCTCAGCCACCACGACAAGGGAAGCTGGCTGACAGCCTCCGGCGAGCTGAGCGCGGATCTCTACCACAACACGGTCTACATGCCTGCCGGCTCCACCACCCACATCGTCGAGGACGGCTATGGCACGACCAAGGCCCGACTGACCAACAACATCTTCTACAACCTGGGCGCCGGGGGCTTCGACGCACTGCCCAACAAGACCTACCGACCGGCCAACTTCGCCTGGGCCGGCAACGTCTTCCACGGAAACCACCCGCAGAACGAGCCCGCCGACCCCGAGAAGATCACCGCCGATCCCCGCTTCGCCCATCCCGGCGGCACCAGACCCGGCGACTACCGGCTCACCCCCTGGTCGCCCGCACGCGCCTCCGGCGCGCCCATCCCCGCCCTAGGGCTCGAGGACTACTTCGGGCGGCCGCTGCCCCAGACCTGCCGGCCCGATCGGGGCTTCCACCAGGCATCCGCCTTCGACGACAGCATCTGTACCCCGGTCAACCTGGTGCGCAACGCCGGCTTCGAGACCGGTGCCCTCAACCCCTGGACCAGCTACGGAGACGTGCGCATGGACCCGTCCCACCAGCATGGCGGCACCCACGCGGCCAGGGTCGGCCCCGCCCAGGCCGCCGCAGAGCAGATCATCCACGTCAAGCCCGGCACGACCTACAGACTGACGGGCTGGGGCAAGGTCTCGGTCGGCGCCGAACTGTCGGCCGGCGTCAAGGACTACGACACGGCCGGCTCTTCCGCTCGTACGGTGTTCACCAAGACCACGTACACCAAGGGCTCGGTCACCTTCGCCACAGGACCTGGCGTCACCACCGCGAGGATCTACTGCTACGCACGCACGGGGCCGGGGTTCGGCTGGTGCGACGACCTGTCCGTCACCGAGCGCTAGGACCGGATGTGCTGCCGCGCCGGTGCCGACTGGGTCTGGCCGAGAGCGTCGGCGACGAGCAGCGGAAGATCGCGCGGCCCTTGTCGGAGCAGGTGCGCGACGGCGGTACTCGAGCCGCCGGGTCCGGTGTACGCCAGCCACGCCGCCCCATGGGTGTGGACGAGCGTCGCCAGACCGCAGAGGACCGCCCACCATGCCATCAGCGGATGCAGCGGGGTGTGCAGCGGAGGGGCCACCGGCAGGAAGTACCGGTGGGTGCCGTAGGCATGGGTCATGGAATGGAGCAGACGGAGGCGTCCCGACGTGTGCGCCTCGCTCTGGGGAAGGAGCCAGCTCATCCGAAGTCCGCCGCGGCCGCTCGCCAGAGACGAGAACGCGGGAATGGCGTGTTCGCCATGGCCTCGGCAGGTGTACCCGTGGCAACGAGCGGTGCCTGGGAAAGAGGCCAGATGCTGTTCAAACGCCTGACGGGACCTGGCGCGCACTACGCGGCGAGGGATGTCGCACACGGCGACGGTGAGCAGGGGATTGTGTCCGTCCCCGACATCGCCGTCGACGTACAGGGGCGTTGTGCGGTCCCTGCTGCTCAGCGGGTGGTCGAGATTGACGGGGATGCCGTCCCAGACGTCTTCGAGTTGCACGCGTACACCTCCCCACACGGGGGAGCGCAGGATCTCGCTCACCCGGGTGAAGCCGCTTGCGGAACCAGGCGAGTCGGTGACCAGCACCAGGTCGGGCAGGGCGGCCGGGCCGACGGCGAAGGAGCGCAGGCCGTGCGAGGCCAGTCGCCAGTCCGCGCCGGTCAGGGAGGGCGCCGAGGCGGCGATGGCGCGGCCAGCCCAGCACAGGCCGTAGAGGAGGGGCAGCGTTCGAGCCGCCGGCGGGAGCGTCAGAGCGCGGTGGAAGAGGTCCTCCATGCGCCAGAGCGCAGACACGAAGGTCTGGCGTCGTTCGGCGTTGTCGCGCACGGTCGCCGGGGGGTGTGCGCGGTACGTACGCAGGAGTTTCCAGGCCGGAGCGGATCGCGTGGGGAGATGCATGTCGTCCTCGCTCATACGACTGATGGCCGCGGGCCGCGCGCCGGAGCGCGGCCCGCGGCGTCGGCCAGGTCTGCCGCAGGGGGACGTCAGACCTGGCCTGTTCGGGGGAGGTAAAGCGGTGGTGGGGCAACGGCCCCGCCTGTACCCGATGTGCTCGCTTCAGTTCCTAGGGCGCGGGCGCCCCTGTCGGATCTCCAGGGCGGGTCGGGTCGCCCGGCTCGGTCGGGTAGTCGGTCGGGTAGCCGGGCTCGGTCGGGTCGCCCGGCTCGGTCGGGTCGCCCGGCTCGGCCGGGTCACCAGGCTGGGTCGGGTCGCCCGGCTGGGTCGGGTCGCCCGGCTCGGCCGGGTCACCAGGCTGGGTCGGGTCGCCCGGCTGGGTCGGGTCACCAGGCTCGGTCGGCTCACCAGGCTGGCCGGGCTCGTCTCCGCTGGCGAACTTCGGCTTGAAGACTCCGGAGTCGTGAACGTCGAGCAGCGGTTCCTTGACGCCGTCGCCCGAGGTGTCCTCCCAGTTGTCCTGACCCGCCTTCAGCAGCTTGTCGCGTACGGCCATCACGCCCGCGCGATCCTTGGGCTTCTCGGAACCGCTGATGATCAGGGCTGCTGCGCCCGCGACATGCGGCGCGGCCTGAGACGTACCGCTCCAGTTGGAGTACTCGCCGTTCATGCCCGCGGCCTGTATGCACTCGCCGGGAGCGGCGATGTCGACGCCCTTGCCGAAGTTGCTGTTCTGCGACAGCGTGTCGTCCTTGTTCTTGTTCTCCTTGTTGCACCAGCCGAACTCGCCCTGGCCGCCCGGCTTGCCGTCGCCGTCGGCGAGGTTGGACACCGTGATGGCGTCGGGAATCTTCGCGGGAGAGGCGGACGTCACGTCCTTGCCGTCGTTCCCCGCGGACACGACCACCACGATCCCCTTGGCCACGGCGCGATTGACGGCGTCCGTGATGGCCCTCGTCTCGCCTGTGTAGCCGGCGCTGATGTTCACCACGTCGATGGTGTCGGCGTGGGCGGTCACCCAGTCCAGGCCCCCGACGATCTCGGAGGTGCTGCCCTGGCCCTTCTCGTCGAGGATCTTGACCGACCAGATGCGGGCGCCCGCCGCCACCCCGGTGTAGCCCTTGTCGTTGTCGAGCTCCGCGGCGATGCCGGCGACGTTCGAGCCATGGCCCTCGTCGTCTTCCCCGGAGCCCTCGACGCACTTGTCGACCTTGCTGCAGTTGACGTTCTTGACCACATTGAGGTCGGGGTGGTCGGAGTCGACGCCCGTGTCGAGGATCGCGATGTCGGCGTCGACACGTTCGTCCTTGCCGTCACCGTGCTTGAGCGCCTTGTTCTCCAGCGTACGGACGCGCTTGACGCCGTTCGGGACCTCCTGCCCGGCGATGCGTCCTCGGCCGTCGGGTTCGACGTAGGCCACGGACGGATCGCTCCGCAGCTTGCTGACGTCGTCCGCGGTGAGCTTCGCCGAGAATCCGTTGAGGGCTGAGGTGTACGTCGACGTCACGTCGATGTCCGACTGCGCAGCGGCGAAGGTCTGTGCCTTTGCGGCACCGTCCTTCATCACGACGATATAGCCGTCCTTCTGCGGTGAGGCTGCGTCTGGGACTGCTGCGCCTATTCCTGCTCCGATGGTCAGACCGATCGTGATGACCAGGGCGCTGGTGAGCGCGACCTTGGGTTTCATACGAGTCTCCGAGGGAGGGGTGGGGGAGTGGTGAGCGATATGGGCGGGCCTTGAAGGTGCGGTGCTGCGTTGCTGCGGCTCGTCTGTGGTGGTCCAATGCGCCGGAGGCGGGCGTGCTTCGAGGCCCGCCTCCGGCTTGTTCGGTGATTCCTCAGCGCGCTGCCTTATCCCTGGACGGCCTGGCCGGCTCCTGAAAGCCGGCCCGCCATGGGGGACTTATGGCAGCGGCTCGCCCTCACCAGGGGCTCCCGGCTCGCCAGGCTGACCGGGCTGGCCGGGCTGGCCGGGCTCCTGCGGGTCTCCGGGCTGGCCGGGCTGACCGGGCTCCTGCGGGTCTCCGGGCTCGCCGGGCTGGCCGGGCTGGCCGGGCTCCTGCGGGTCGCTCGGGTCGCTGGGCTCACCGGGCTCGCTCGGCTCGCCGGGCTCCTGCGGGTCGCAGGGCTCGCTCGGCTCGCTCGGCTGGCCGGGCTGACCAGGCTGGCCAGGCTCGCTCGGCTGACCGGGCTGGCCGGGCTCCTGCGGGTCTCCGGGCTGACCAGGCTGGCCAGGCTCGCTCGGCTCACCGGGCTGGCCAGGCTCGTCGTCCGAGACGTAGCCCGGTGTGGTCGGCTCTTCGGGAGTGCCGGGCTCACTGGGCCTGGCGGGGTCCTGCGGCTGGCCGCCGCACTCGTCGCCGCCTCCGCCGTCCTCGCCCAGCTTCGCGCCCACGGCTTCCAGAGCCTTGGTGACCGGCTGGAAGTACGTCGTTCCTCCCGTCTTGCAGTCGCCGCCGCCACCTGAGGTCAGGCCTACGGCCTTGTCCTCAGAGAACATCGCGCCGCCGCTGTCACCCGGCTCGGCGCAGACATCCGTCTCGATCAGCCCGTTGACCGTGTAGCCGCCCTGGTAGTTGACGGTCGCGTTGAGGCCGGTGACCTTGCCGTCGTGCAGACCGGTGGTGGATCCCATGCGCTGGACCGGCATGCCGACCACCGCTTCCGCCGCCCCGCTGATCTTGTGCATCTTGTCCTGGCCCATATCGACCAGGCTGGGCGCCTTGGCCTGGGCATCGTTGTACATCGCGAGGGCGTAGTCGTCACCGGGCCAGCTCTTCTCGGTGATCTTCGCCGCCGGCTGGCCGCCCTGATCGAACGCCCAGTCGTCGCCGGCCATCGAGCAGTGTCCGGCGGTGAGGAAGGCCGGCTTGCCGTCCTTCGTGACGTTGAAGCCCAGCGAGCAGCGTCCCTTGCCGGCCCAGATGGCGTCGCCGCCCTCGGCGAACATCTTGAACTTGCCGCTGACCTTCTTCACTTCCACGCGGTCGCCGAGGCTGTCGGTCTGACGCGTCAGCTTCTGCCACTCCTCGCCCGTGACGGTCTCGTCCACCACCACGGACAGCTTGTTGGTCCTCGGGTCGATGGACCACCCGGAGCCGGCGACCGGGGACTTGGCCAGCGTCTGCGCGGCAGCTTCCAGGTCGCCGACGCTGTGCTTGACGATGCGGGCCTCGGCCCCCTGCTCCTCCGCCTTGCTTGCTGCCTCCTCGTCGAGCACGTTCACGACCAGCTTGTCCGCCGCGTCGTCGTAGTAGTAGCCCGCCGCCTCGGCGCCGAGATCGGATGTCAGACTCTGGGCGAGAAGAGTCGCCTTGTTGATGCTCAGCTGGAGCGGATCAGGCTCCGGGGCGGTGGTTCCCGCGTTGGCATGGGGCAGCAGGACCCCTGCTGTGGCCAGAGCAACCAAGCCTGCGGCTGTAATGACGCCGGTCTTCTTGTTCAGGCGTTGATGGTTGGCTCGTCGCTGTCGGGACAATGTCTTGACCTCCAGGGGAGTTTCGGCGGGCCCGGAACGGGCGCATACCGAAAGGCAATCCGGATTCGGTTTTCCGGAGCCGTTGGGGTTGAGAGAATTCTTAGTCCCCTCGGTAACGAATTCGCAACCCCCTTCAAGCTGCACCCTGTTGCCTTGCGCAGTCCTCGAAGGGGGGGTTGCTTCGCGCAGAGTTGCTGTCTGACCAGCAACAACTCCTCGTCGGTGGAGCCCGGTTTGGAGTGGAGAAAATTTGGAGAATCAGTCCGAACACCGGTTGCCGGGGCTGGCAGAGGTGAATTTGGGCAGGACGAAGGGCTTCGTTGCTTTAAATGCAGCGAAGCTCGTCGTCTCGATGCGGCGCAGAGGGAATTCCTATGCGCGTGCCGAATTAAGGCGCGACAGGGCGCAGCCCGATAGAGGTTCTTTAGCCGGTGGCCTGTCGTGTAGTGGAGCGGGGGAATTGCGCCGGGGGTGTTCGGTCCCTTGATCCGGGCGGCCGGTGTTTCGGCGGCCCTTCAGGCTCCGGCGACGTCGTCGAGCGTGTCGGCGATGAGGACCGGAAGGTGGGCGCGGGCAGCAGTCAGCAGCTGCTCGATGGCGAGGGCATGGCCCCCGTTGACGTGGCTCGTGTGGCCGGCCCATGTCGCCGGCTCGAGCTTGACGAGTCGGCACATCGCGTAGAGGACGGCCCACCACGCCATCAGAGGGTGCAGCTCTCGCGGCAGTGGGTCGATGACCGGGAAGCGGTAGTCCAGACCCAGGTAGGAGCGGGTGCCCGAGCAGAGGTCTGCCTGTGTGCAGCCTGCTGGCCCCTGCGTCGAACCACAGGTCGTCGGGCGTCCCATGTCGGGAATCCCAGGAGGACGGAAGCCGTGAACGGGTGGAGCCTGTTGGATCCGGGTCGGCCGACCGGCCCCTTCGTCTGCCGTCGTGGAGAGGTGTTCGGCCTTCCGGCAACCCGCAGGGCTGTGGCAGCCGCCGCTTCCCCCGCCGGGGGGCAGGATCGTGAGCCACTCCCGAGGACCGACGACGGCTTTCGATGTGGGTGGGTCGTGAGCGACCGCCGTGGCGCGGGTGGTTGCGATGGGGGTGTGGCGCCGCCCGCCGGCCAACGGATGGGCGAGGTCGACTGGCAGTGTGTTCCAGATGTCTTCCAGACGGACCGGGTGGGCTTGCCATACAGGGGAGGTCAGCAACTCGCTGAGGCGGACGAAGCTGCCGGCGGTACCGGGTGAGTCGGTGCTGATCGCGATGTCGCCGAGCCGGTCGTCGAAGCCGTCGGCCCGGATGCCGTGCGCTACGAGCTGCCAGTCTTCGCCGTCGATGCCCGTAGCCGCGGCGGCTATGGCGCGGCCGGCTTGGCTCAACCCGTGGAAGATGTTCAGGAGGCGGATGGACGGAGACATGGGCATGTGCCGAAAGCACTCCTCCGCCTGGTGGAGGCACGCGACGAAGGTGCGGCTGCGTGCGCCTTCCGCGGCCGCCCGTCCCGGCGGACTCCAGCAACCCTCCCGTAGTCGCTGCCACGCCTTCCGGGTCTCTGCGGTGCTGATCACGGCGACTCCTGCCCGCGGCAACCATGGGTATCGGTGTGGGGACTCTCCCTTCTGGAGCGACGGGCGGGTGTGCCTCGTTCCGACCCGCCCCGATGCCCGCGACTGAGCGGGGCGCAGGCCCGCGGATCCCTCGGTGGACGAGCGGTTGCGCAGACCGGCACGTGGAGTGTCTCCGACTGGCGCAGGTCGAGAGAGAGATCGTGGCCGATGAGCGGCTTGTGGCCGCGAACAGCGATACGCGAAGGCCTGGTTGCGAACGGTCTGCCGGCCGCGCCCGTACGGCGACGGTGGCTGGTCTGGGTCATCTCGCTCTCCGTTCTGCTGCGATGGGCCGCAAGTGGACTGCCTTGCCCGTGCCTTGCTCTCGCGGCCTTTCGTGAGGTCAGACGGCTCCTCCGGGGTGATGTCCCGATGCTTTGCCAATGCTTTACCTTGACTCCGGCATGGTTTCCGTGACCACGATGTGGCCCACACCCGAGACCTCAGCTGTCAGCGCCCGCCCGGGTCGAGGCACTGCCGCGCATGAACGGTCCGGCGTCGCCGTCCGTAGTTTCCTTCGTTCTCGTCCGTGGGTCCGCCCAGGGCCTGTCCCATGTGAAGTCAGGTGCCGGATGTCTACAGCACAGCAGCAGTCCGCCGTGATCCGTACGGATGAGGAACTGGCCGCGTCCCTGCGCCGGGGCGAGATCGGGGGCGAGGCGCTCGAGGAGCTGTACGCACGTCACCGCAAGGCCGTGCGCTCCTACGCCGCCTCCTGCTGCCGGGACCCCCACACGGCCGACGACCTCACCTCGGAGGCGTTCGCGCGCACCATCGACGCGACCCGCAGAGGCGGCGGCCCCCGCGGACCGTGGCGCCCCTACCTGCTGACCGCGGTCCGTCGTATCGCCATCGACTGGGCCGCCGACAGCAGCCGCGCCCAACCCAGCGACTACCTGGAGGACCGGGTCGACGAAGCGCCCGGCGGCGAGGAGCTCACTCTCGACCAGGAGGAGAACCGCCTGGTCGTCGAGAGCTTCCAACGGCTGCCCGAGCGCTGGCAGACCGTGCTGTGGTACACGGCCGTGAAAGGCGAGCCCGCGGCCACGGTCGCGGCCCGCCTCGGGATCAGCGAGAGCGGAGTCGGGTCCCTGGCCGAACGGGCCCGCGAAGGCCTGCGCGAGGCATACCTCAGCGTCCATGTGCACAACGGGGAGCAGGACGGCTGCGGACCGTACAGCCGGCTCCTCGCGATCGCCGTGCGGCGGAAGGGCCGACGGCCGGGCAAGGATCTCAAACGCCATCTGGCCGGCTGCGCTCAATGCCGCCAGGCCCTCCTCGACCTGACCGACCTCAACTCCCGGCTGAGGGCCGTGCTGCCAGGTGCGATCCTGCTGGGCGAGGGTGTGGGGGTTCTGATCGCCAAGGGGGCCGTGGGACAGGAGTCCTCGACCGCGTGGGCAGCCGCATCCACCTTGTCGGACCAGCCGGCGGCAGCGGTCGGGTCCGGCGCCACAGCCGCTCTCACCAAAGGGGCGATCTCCGCCGGGGCGTCGATCACTCTCGCGGTCGGCGGCTACTTCTTCTTCACTCCGTTCGAGAATCCGCTGCCCACGCCGAAACCGCCGCAGGTGACGTCCTCCGCGCCGGCGCCCGTGACGCCCGCCCCCCTGCCTTCGCCGCCCGCTCCACGGCCGAGTAAGCCTCGGACGCCCGCGACGGACGAGCCATCGCCTTCTGGCAATCGGTCCAACCCCCGGCAAGAGCCCGTCTTCGGTCTCGGTTCCACGCTGCGATCCCCCTCCAACACGCTGTGCCTGGAGCCGGCCGCGCCGGAGGCAGGCGCCGCAGTACAGGCGAAGGCCTGCGACGGCAGCAAGGCGCAACAGTGGGAGCAGGGGCAGTTCCTCGGAGCCAAGATGCTCATGCGCAACTCGGCGACCGGCCTGTGCCTGCGCAGCTCTGGATCAGGTGCGCAGGACGACGAGCAGGTGACCTGTGACAGCGGCGACGCCCGTCAAGGGTGGCAGATCCAGTTCAGCCTGGAGCACAGCTCGATGGTCGCCGTCGGCAACGACGGAAAGACCTATCTGACCTGACCTGACCTGACCTGACCTGACCTGACCTGAGGCCGACGCACGACCGTGGACGGACCCGGCGAGACGGGCCAACTCGCCGCCACGGTAAAGGAATAGCAAAGCGGCAGGATGACGCGAGGGCTTCCCAGTCTCTCCTGATGGAAGCATCGTCATCGAAAGGAGATGGGAAGGGCGCCGCTTTCGGGGCCGGAACTCCAACCGTCACCGCCGTCGCAGGGGTCTGCGCTCGTAGTGCCACGGCGGACAGGCCGCAGGGCGATGCGCTCATGCGCCGCTCACTCCCGGGGTTGAGTGCTGCTTCCTTCCGACCGTCACAAGCCCACGATCATAAGGACATCAATCCATGGCCCGAGCGGACGCCCGTGCACGGCGCTCGTCTCACCGTCGGTCCTCTTCTCCCGAGCCGAAAAAAAGACCGACCAGCGGCACACGTACAGCCACCCCAGTGCAGCGCGACGCCTTCGGGCTCGCCAACGTCAGCTCGGCTCACCCGGCATGGGCATCCAGCACGGGCGAGCGCGTACAGGAGGTGGTCCATCATCTGAAGCTGTTGGCTCTACGACAGCGCTGGTCGGTGGTCGGCGACACACTTGTCGTGGAACGCATCTGCCAAGGCAGCAGGGAGGCGCTGAGCGTTCTGGTGGGCCGCCACCAGGCTGCCGTGTGCAGCTATCTGAGTACATGCCTGACCGACCACACGACGGTGGAGCAAGCCACGGAGGAGACATTCCGTCGGGTGGTCGAAGCCGCCGAACGCGAGGACATGCTGTTGATCAACCGCATCCGCCTGCTCGCCACGGCACGGACGGTGGCCGTCCAGATCTGCAACGACGATCCCGGGGTCGGTGTGGTCGCTCCGGAATTCCAGGACTGGGTCGCCTCGGGCGGATCCTGGCCTCTGGAGACTCCCACCGCGCTGTACGACGCCTTCCGGTGTCTTCCCGTGCGCTGGCAGGTAGCTCTGTGGCATATGACCGTCGACGTGGACGAGCCCACGCTGATCGGCGATGTGCTGGGCCTCCCGCCTAGTCGAGTCAAGCTGCTGGGAAACAAAGCCCGTCACGCCTTGCGGAACTTCTATCTCGGCGCCTACGAGCGCTCGGTCAACTACCGCCCGATGTGCCTCGCCTATGCGAGGGAGCGGACGATCTTCGTCGCCCCCGCGCCGGGCATGACCATGGCGGAGCACCCCTCGCACTGCCGAACCTGCTCCCAGGCGGACCTGGACCTGTGCGACCTCGACGGAGGGCTCCGGCTCCAGCTGCCGAGCATGTTGTTGGGGTGGTGGGACGATGGACGCTACCGGCAGATGAAGGCACTGGCTCTCCGCGATGGGGACCCCCGTCCCGTAGCCCGCCGCGTCCGAGGCGCCTCTCGCTGAACTGTCGACTGCCTCTGCCGGCCGCACGGCCGCCGGCGCCGCCCGAGCAGCCCCGTCGGTCTCGCGGTCGACGCGGAGCCCGACGGGGCACGGGTGGTTTCAACGGACCTCAGCTGTGCCCCTGCTGACAAGCCGCACCGCGGAGCTCAGGAGCCCGGAGTCCAGAATTCGATCGACAGCGGGGGGACGGTGACGGTGAGCCTCGGTCCCTTCTGGGAGGCGATGCTCACATTGTTCGTCTCGGCTCGCGGCCCGTACCGGTGGCCAGCGAAAGCACCCCGGCCCTGAGTGTCGACGGTGTAGGTGAACGGATCCGTCTCGGAGGCGTTGGTGACGACGAAGGCGGGGTCGCCCTGAGGGGTTCGCCAGGCCATGATCCGGTGGCGGGCGTCCGGCTTGCCCTCGCTGCTCGTGGGCTCGTCGACGTGGTACCGGACGGAGTCCCACGGCATATACCGAAGGAATCCGGCCACCGCGTTCCAGTTCAGGGGGTTGAAGCCCCAGTGGCGCGGCTTGAGGTCGGGGAACCGGTCAAGGTGCTTGCCATGCGGCGAGCGCCAGTAGCCGAGAGCGTAGCCGGTCGCCTCCGCGTTGGACGTGGGCTTGAGGGCGTGCAGCCAGAACCAGGAGGGCGCGTTCTGGAACGTCATCCAGTTCATGATCGACTGTGCCGTACGGAGGGTGTGCAGGGGCTTCACACTGCCGTAGTTCAGGTACTCGAACTCGTTGTTGAACACGGGCTTGCCGACCCGGCCGGAGGTGAAGTCCACCTCTATCTGCTCGGTGCTCGGCTTCCCCACGCGGTGGAACGTCCACGCGTCCACATGGCGTACCGCCTCCGGATCGGCCTTGATCGCCGCGCCTATCTTTCCCTTCCAGCCGTCTTGGCTGTCCGCGATGACGATCGCCTTCGGGTACTTCTTCTTGATCTTGGGTGCGACCGCCTTGAAGGTCTTCACATACTCGTCCGGGGTGTACACGCAGGACGAGTACCTGGTCGCGTCGCGGGGCTCGTTCTGCAGTCCCCACATGGAGATCGGCACACCGCGGGCGGCGAGGTAGTCCAGGTCGCCCACCATGGCGTCGCCGAGAGCGTCCAGGGCCTCGGGCGAGAAGGAGGCGAGCTTGCCGCCGATGTAGGACTTGTTCTTCTTCCAGCCGGGAGCGGGCGACCAGTACTCCGCGGACACGCCCTCGATCCCCGTCCGCTTGATCATGTCGGCCAGCAGGTCTGTCTGGCCCTTGTAGCGGTCGACGATGTGCTTCTTCGTGGGGTCCAGCCCACGGTGGTACAGCCCCATGGCCAGCCGGCAGTAGCGGAAGCCCCGGTCGGCGTCGCCCATGAGCATCTGCCGGTAGAACCGGTCGCGTTCGCCCTCGCTCAGGTCGTACGGAACACCGCTGACGACCTTGTCGTCCATGCCGTTGTTGCCGGACCCGATCGAATCCGACTGGATCTCGAAGCCCAGCCCCCAGATGGTCTGGCGGGGGGACTTGTCGAAGCGGATCGTGTACGTGCCGGCCTTGGCCTCCGGCGCGCCGGAGGCGCTGGACTGTCCGAAGAGCGGCCACATCGCTGCTCCGGCACCGGTGACGGCAGCTCCGCGCAGCACGGTCCTGCGGGGGAATGGCTGGTGGGACGGCATGGGTGTCTCTCCTCCAACGGCGGTCGATCAAAGGGAGTTTCAGCGGCTCGCGATCCCTACGGCCGTGCGGTCGGTGCGCAACCCGCCCCCGAGCGAGTCGCGATGACTGTCTTTCCCGGCTGCGCAGCCACAGCGGAATTGGCGCGCCGGCACGCCCACGTATGGCCCGGTACCCCTACACGTGCCCGGTGGCATGCGTCGTGTCGACCGATAGTCATCGGTCCGTCTGAGCGAGGGTAAACATATGCGATATACGAAGCCTGGGCCAGGGGTGCGGCGCATGATTCCCGTGCCGCAGGCCAGGCGCGTTGGGGGTGGCGGCCGTCCGCGCGGCTTGGCACAGCCGCCCGCGGGACCGCTGACCCGCACCGAACCCTGCTGACGTGACAGGGCTCGGTCGGACAGTGAGTCTCGGCCGTGGACGGGGGTCTACGGCTCGTCAGGCAGATCTGTGTCCGCACGTTCCGAAGTCACCGGATCTCCCGATCCCACACCAAGGTCCCTGCGCATCGCCCCTTGCATCGCTGTAATCACGTCCCACAGACGTCACGGTGCGTGGGTGCGTTGGCAGTTGAACTGCTGGTTCACCAGCGCGCTGGGACTGCGGGACTGGTCGTAGAGGCTCGACACGTTCAAGAGAACCACCTCAGTTGGTGACCACTTCCCGTCAGCCGTCGATGTGGATGCGGTCCAGCGCCCAGTACCAGTCGTTGCGGGCGTCCCGGAGCCGGAACTTCACCGTGGCGGTGTGGGCGCCCTTCGGGACGGCCACGGTGAGGAGTTGCTGCTGGTTCAGCGCGTCCACGCGATGGCTCTTGACCACCTGGTCCGGTCCGTCGTCGAAGGAGACCAGGACTTCTCCGCGTTGGTCCGCGTGCTGTCGGTAGTGGGTGGCGTAGCCGATGGTCAGCGGAGCGCCGCCGGTGACGTGGCAGCGCGGGGAGACGAGGGTGGAGTCGAAGGCGCCGTACGCGGTCGGCTCCCCGATGTCGTCCCATTCGTCGGGGTCGGCGACCGCGATCACCCCGTCGGCACGGGTGAAGTCCTCCCTGCCCTGTCCGGGACCCGCGAGCTCCCAGAACTCGGTCGTGGCCACGGCCCAGCCCCGCCACTCGCCGACCCCGCCGGCCGGCATGCGGGAGTTGTCCACGGTCCAGCCTCCGCGCAGGTCGTGGGTGAAACCGAGTACGGCGGAGGGCAGGTCCGACTCGTCGAGCGGTGGGCGCAGCCCCGCGTGGGACGGGCCGGTGCAGGCGGAGGGCTGTGGGGAGGGCAGGGCTGGTTTCCGCTGCGCGGGAGGCGATGTCTCCGGGCGAGGGGGCCGGGACGGGGAGGCGGAGGTCGGGGTGGGCGGCGGGCTCGACGAGGTGGTCGGGGGCGGTACGGGTCGGGCGTCCGCCTGTCTCGCGTGGTCGACGCGCCGTGCGTCGGTACGGGCGTCGTCGTCCGTGGTCGAGACGACCGCAGCTGTGAGAGCCGCGGCGACGCCGACGGCTATGGGGAGCGCTCGGCGTATGCGGCCGGCCTTGCGTGGCGTGCGCCGTGCCGTCGAGCCGTCCTGGGCGGCGGCTCGACGGCGAGCGGCGGCGTAGTCGGCGCCCCGCCAGAGCGTCATCGCGTTCGGGAGCAGGGTCTGCAGGGTCGGCTCGAGGTCGTGGAGGACGCGGTACGTCTGTGTGCACCTGGGGCAGTGGGCCAGATGCGTCGCGAAGTCGCTCAACAGCGGCTGAGGTTGCTCGGCTTGGCGCACTGCGAGGGAGAGCAGCCGGGCGTAGAGGAGGCAGTCGCTGTCGGTGCTCGCGCTGAGCTGCTCGTCCAGGCAGATCTCACGGAACTGACGCCGGGCCTGCGAGGTGAGGGCCGGGACTGCCGACGCGACGGTCCCGAGGAGTACGGCGATGTGCTCCGCGGGCTCCGACTCGGCGGTGGCGTACCAGAGCGTGACCTGATGCCTGGGGCGAAGCCGCCGGAAGACGCTCAGCACGAGGGCCGTGTCGGCGACGGCGGGCGCCGCTGTCCCGGCCGGCGGCCGGACCGGGCCCCCGGCCGGTTCCCGTGCGGCCTCCGCGAAGCGGCGGAAGCTCTCGAACAGCGCGTCGCCGCGCCCGGATGCGACCCAGTCGAACGCGGTCTGGCCGACGGCTTCGAGCAGGCTGATGCGCCACACGTGTTGATCGAGGGGTGCGTGCTCCGGATCCACCGCCTTGTCGAAGGCGGCGGCGGCCAGCTCGTCGGCGTCGGTGCCGAGCGGGCACAGCAGACGCGCGTAGGCGACGACGGCCGCTCGGTGTCTGCGGCGCAGCTCGTCGAGTGCCCGGCGGGCCGGGGAGTGGTCCGGCCGGGCAGGGGGTGGGGTCGGGGGCCCCTCTCCTCGGCGCGTGGAGGCGGCGTCGATGTCCGCCCGGGCGGCCTTCACCAGGTCCTCGTCCGCGATCCGCTGCTGCCACCGACCCAGGCCTCGACGCCTTCTCGACTGTGAGCCTGTCTCGGTCTCAGGGCCTGGCGGTCCGGACGGGTCGGGATCGTGCTCGGTGCGGCCATGAGCCTTCATGGAGGTTCTCCTGCAGGGCACACACGGCGATGCCCGATCGCTAATGATGTTCGGTAATGCTGAACTAGTATCACCGTCATGGGGCTGGGAGACGAGACTGGGGGGCCAGGAGTGAACATCGTTACCATGCGCCGAACGCGTACTGGTCAATGAGCGGCATGCCTCAGCGCCTCGAAGAACGTCCCCTCGCGCACGATCCACACCGGCCTGCGGCTGTCGTCCGCCCTTGTCCGCGGCAGGCCGCCCGGGAGCTTCGGTCGATGCACGGGTAAAGCATGGGTAAAGCATGGACAAAGAGGCGGGATTCCCGCCGCTGGCCGCGCTCTTCATAGGGCCGTGCCAGACCGGGACCGGCGGCCTCATCGACTACGGAAAGTTCCCATGCGCCATCTCCCGCACCCCTTCGGCCGCGTCACCGTCTCGATGGTCACCCCCTTCCTCGCGGACGGATCGCTGGACGCGGACGGGGCCGCCTGGCTCGCCGCCCGGCTCGTCGACCGCGACGGCGCGGACGGGATCCTCGTGAACACGGCCATAGGCGAGGCGCCGACCACGACCGACGCAGAGAAGGACGCCCTGCTGCGGGCGGTGGTGGACGCGGTCGGAGACCGCGCCGTGGTCGTCGCAGGTGTGGGAAGCGGCGACACCCTGCGCGCGACGCGGCTGGCGCGTGCGGCCGAACGCGCCGGCGCTCACGGTCTGCTCGTCGTTCCCCCGCACTTCAACCCGCCGCTGCGGCAGGCGATCCTCCACCATATGCGTACCATCGCCACCTGCACCGACCTGCCCGTACTCGTCTGCGACGACCCCGAACAGGCCGGCATGGAACTCAGCCGCGCCACCTTGCTGCGACTCGCCGAGCATCCCCGCATCCTCGGTGTGCAGGACTGCGCCGGCGATCTGGGCAAGAGCGCCTCGGTCATCGGGGAGAGCGGCCTGAGCTACTACTCGGGCGCCGACGAGCTCAACCTCCCCCTCGCAGCCGTCGGCGCGGTGGGATGCGTCAGCACGGCGGGCAATGTGGCCGTCGGCGCCGTGCGGGCGGTTCTGGACGCGTACGACGCCGGCTGCGTCGCACGCGCCGCCCACACGAACCGGTCGCTGCTGCCTCTGATCCGAGCCCTGACGCGCACCCGCTTTCCGACCGCGACGACCGTCAAGGCCCTGCTGAACCACCAGGGTGTGCCCGCCGGACCGGTGCGCATGCCGTTGATCAGTGCGGGGCCGAGGCTGACCGCCTCGCTGGCCGCGGTCCTGGCCGAGGTGGAGCGCGCGTTCGAGTTGCCTGGTGCGGGGCCCGGCGCGGGGGCCGCCGAGGTGCTCGGCGCCCGTTCCTGGGAGGTGTCGTGACGCCGACCCCCGGCCGGAGCAGGTGCGTTCGGCCCTGGCCGGCCGCGCGGTGCCTGCGGAGAGCGAAGTCGCAGCATGTTCACTATGTGGTAACGGTGTTCGGTGCCAGTGGTACTCAAGTGCGAGAGCATGAATATGCTTCCGCCTGAGCCAAGGGGTCTTCTGTTGTCGGCTCGGCGGCTGAGATTGACCTTGAAGATGTCGAATGGACGGTCTGTTCAAGAATGCTCGACGAACGACACTCCCAGCAGTCCGACGCCGAACTCGCCGAGGACGTCAGACAGTCCTCGCCCGAGGAGTCGGCGGAGTCCTTGGAGGAGCTCTACCGGCGTCACCGGACCGCTGTTCACTACTACGCGCTGACCTGCTGCCGTGACGAGCAGACCGCCGAGGACCTCACCTCCGAAGCGTTCGCCCGTACCCTCCAGGCAGTGCGCTCAGGCACCGGTCCGACCGCCGCGTGGCGCCCGTACCTCCTCGCCGTGGTCCGTCGAACAGCCGCAGCCTGGGCCGATTCCGCGCGCCGCAGCCGGCTGGAGCCCGACTTCGCGAACTGGCTCGCCGACGCACGGGCCGCCCACCTGTCCGAGAGCAACGAGGAGTTGGTGCTCCGCCTGGAGGAGCGCAGCCGTGTCCTGCGGGCATTCCGCACGCTGTCCGAGCGGTGGCAGGCCGTCCTGTGGCACACGGTCGTGGAGGAAGAGTCGCATGACAACGTTGGCGCTCTGCTGGGCGTGGGAGCGAGCGGCGTCGGATCGCTGGTCGCGCGCGCTCGCGAGGGGCTTCGCGAGGCGTACCTCACGGCCCACATCGAGACCGTCTCCGACTCCGACGAGTGCCGTCACTACAGCTCCATGCTCGGCGCGGCCGTGCGCCGCTCCGGACGCCGCCGAAGCGTGGACTTGGAGCGTCATCTCGCGATATGCCGCCCGTGCCGGGAGGCGCTCGCCGACCTCGCCCGGCTCAACGAGAAGCTCGCCACCGTGCTGCCCGCCGGCGTCCTGCTGTGGGCCGGCTCGAACTACGCCGCGCGACTCGCCGAAGGGGGGACGGCGACCGCAGTCGCCACGACGCCCACCCCAGTGGCGCCGGACGGAGGGCCGGCATGGTGGACGAGCCGGGAGATGCTCTCAGGTGTGCTCGCGGGCTCTGTCGCCGTCGCCGTCGCCGGGGCGATCCTCCTGTTCGTGATGGACTCGGACTCCGAGCAGCCCTCGCGGAGCGAGCCCCAGCGGGCGCCTTCCATCGTCGTCGAGACGCGGACGTTGCCGCGTGCGACGGAAACGTCCGCATCGCCGTCCCCCAGCCGACAGCCGACCAAGACGCCGAAGCCCCAGCCCATCAGTCAGAAGCCGCGCAAGCCGTCGCCCACACCCAGCCCTGTCGGCGACGCCATCGGCCCCGCGGTCTGGTCCGGTCGGCTCGCCAACGCGAACGCGGGCCAGGGGTGCGCCGAGCCGTCCGGTCAGGCGGTGGTCCAGAATCCCTGCGGGAGCAGCGCGAAGCAGGTGTGGCAGGTGGTGGCCTACAAGGACGACCCCAACCTGAAGTACCTGCGCAACAGCGCAACAGGCCAGTGCGTCGACTACGGCTTGGTAAGCGAGCAGGACTACGCTAAGTCCGACTATGTTCCCGTCCCGACAGGTCCTTGCCGCTCGCAGGGCAGCGGACAGCTGTTCCAAATACACCCGCACGCCGATGGGAGCTACTACCTCTTCGCCCGACGCGAGGACCGTCCCTGGAGCAATAGGCAGCTGGGGATGAAGGACTGGTGGGAGGACGGCCCGCCACCGCCCAGCACGAACGCAGAGGTCGGCATGTCGGTCAACTACTACGATGCGCCGCGCCTGCGCTACCGCCTCGACGGCTACGGCGCGGCGACGCAGTGATCCCGCAGCCTCTGGGCGCGGCCCTCAGTCGTCGATCGCGGCTGAGGGCTGGCTCGACGGCGTGCTCGTAGCCGTCGACGTCGATGATCATCCAGCCGGCGATGAGGTCCTTGGTCTCGGCGAACGGGCCGTCGTTGACCGGCGGGCGGCCCTCGCCGTCGTAGCGGACCCACGCTCCCTCGGGGGCGAGCGCCTGGCCGCCGACGAACTCGCCGGTCTTCTCGAGCCGGTCCGCGAAGTCCTGCATGTACTGCATGCGCGCCGAGATCTCCTCCGGCGTCCACCGGTCCACCGGTCCATCGGCGCCGGGGGCGCGGTCTCCGCGGGAGACTGGTTACGCTTCGGCCGTGACCACCGCAGTCGTGAGCCGCCGACGCGTGATGAGCGCTGGGCTCGGCTCTGTCGCGGCGGTGCTGGCAGGGTGCTCGGGGGACTCAGGGCCGGTGCGGCGACTTCGGCTCGCGACCGGGCCGGAAGGCGGTCCCTACAACGCGTTCGGCAAGGCCCTGGCGCAGGCCGTCGCCGCGAGCGGACGCCGGCTGGAGATCGTCCCGGTGAGCACCGCGGCCAGCGTGAACAACCTCCGGAAGCTGGACGACGGCTCGGTCGAGCTGGCGCTGTCGATGGCGGACGTCGCCGAGGACGCGGTGCTCGGGCGCGAGTCGTTCTCCCGGCCGGCCGCGGTGACCGCGCTGGCCCGGGTCTATGTGAACTACACGCACCTCCTCGTTCCGGCGGACGGGCCGGTGCGATCCGTGAAGGACCTCGCCGGGCGTCGCGTCGCCGCAGGAGCGGCGGGGTCGGGTGTGCAGGTGGTCGCGGGGCGACTGCTGACGGCAGCCGGGCTGACCGGCGGCCCATCCCCGGCGCACGAGCGGCAACTGGGCCTCGCCGCTTCGGCGAAGGCGCTGCGGGAGGGCAGCGTCGACGCGTTGTTCTGGTCCGGAGGCGTGCCCACACCCGCCCTGTCGGAGCTGGCGCGCGAGCTGCCGTTGCGGTTCCTGCCGCTGGACGGCAGCGTGGGCGCGCTGCGCGAGCGCTACGGCCCCGTCTATACCGCCGTCACGCTTCCGGCCGGGGTGTACGGGCTGGCGGAGCCGGTGGGAACCATCGGGGTCGGCAACTACCTGCTGGCGCGCGACGACGTTCCGGCCGACGACGTACGCGACCTGCTCCAGGTGGTCTTCGACCGGTGGCGTGAGCTGCTGCGGGAGGTGACGGCCGGGGCGCGGCTGGAGCCCCGGTTCGCGATCTCCACCGGGGGAGTGCCGCTCCACTCGGGCGCGGTCGACTACTACCGGTCGGTGTACGGCTGAGACCTCGCCAGGAGGTGAGGGAGGTCCATGAGGAGGCCAGGTCAGGAGGACGGGAGCCGCAGCTCGACGACCAGGCCGTGCGGGGTGTTGCCGCTGACTTCGAGCCCGCCGCCGCTGATGCGTGCGATCTCGTCGGCGATGGCCAGCCCCAGGCCGCTGCCGTGGACGTTCTGGTGCTCGGGGGAGCGCGCGAAACGCCGTAGCAGCAGGGGCAGCTGCTCCTCTGGCGCTCCAGGGCCGTCGTCGGCGACCCGTACGACGACAGTCCCGTCCGCCTCCTGCGCGGCGCGGACCTCGACATGTCCGTCGCGCGGCACGAACTTGACGGCGTTGTCGAGGAGGGCGTCCAGGATCCGGCCCGCCGCGTCGGGCAGGGCGCGTGCTCGCAGGTCCTCCGGGAGGCCGTCAGCCGTCAGCTCCAGCCCGGCGTCCCGGAAGACGGGAGTCCAGGCCGCCGCCCGTTCCCGTACCGCCTGCGCGACGTCCTGGTCGGTCAGCTCCGCGGTGCCGGACTCCACCCGCGCCAGGGCCAGCAGGCCGTCGAGCAGCTCCTCCAGGCGCTCCGCCTCGTCCAGGGCGCGGGTGTGCTCGGCCCGGCCGGGCCCGGGGGCGATGTGCGGCTCGACGTTCTCCAGCTGGAGCACCAGGGTGGCCAGCGGATTGCGCAGCTGGTGGGAGGCGTCGGCGACGAAGTCGCGCTGACGGCCGATGGAGTCGGCCATGGCCTCCGCCATGGTGTTGAAGTGCTGCCGCAGATGGCGCAGTTCCGGCGGTCCGGTGTCGGAGACGGCCCGTGCCTGGAGGCTTCCGGCGGTCAGCCCCTCCACCGCCCGGTCCAGATCGCGGACCGGCCGCATCAGCCAGCGAGCGATGCCCGCCGCCACCAGAGCCGCCGCCGCGAAGGCGGCGACCGCCCCCGCGGCGATCAGCGACCAGCGGAGCGTCACGTCCTGTCGGGCGGCGTCGGTGCGCACGGCCATCAGGACCGCCCCGCTGACCCGCTCGTCCCGGCCCACCGGCTCGGCGAGCACGACGGTCTTCGGACCCCAGGGGCGAAGGGTCGGCAGCCGGTCGGTGGAGCGGCCGGTGAGAGCGCGGCGACGGGCGTCCGCCGCATCCGACGCGGCCTTCGAAGCGGTGTCGGCGGCGGCGTCGGAGACGGCGTCGAACGAGGCTCCCGCTCCGGCGCGCGCGATCGTCGCTCCCGCCGTGTCGACCACGACGACCCCCGCTCCGTACAGCTGGGCGTACCGGCTGATCTCGGCGGACAGCTCCACCCGGTCGGCGTCGGTGCGCATCCGGTCGGCGAGGTCGGCGAACCGCACGGCCTCCGAGCGGCGCTGGAGCAGGAGGTGCTCGGTCCGTCCTTGGGCGTAGGCGTCGGCCAGAGGGACGGAGAGCAGCAGCGCAGCCGCCCCCATCAGCACCATCAGCACGGCGAGGAGCCTGCGTCTCATCGCTGAGCGTCCTGCTCGTCGCGCTCGTCCTGCCCGTCGGGCCGGTCCTGCTCGGCGGGCAGTGTCGGGGAGCCGAGCTGGTAGCCGAACCCGCGGACGGTGCGCACCAGGCCCGAGCGGCCGGTCTTGGCGCGGATGCCGGCCACATGCACGTCCAGCGAGCGGGAGGCCGCCAGGAAGGCGTCGCCCCAGATCCGGTCCAGGATCTCCTCGCGGGAGTGCACTTCGTCCGGGCGGGCCGCCAGGAAGGCGAGTACGTCGAACTCGCGGCGGGTCAGCCGCACCGCGCCGCCCGCCACCGTGACCGTGCGGCCTGCCAGGTCGACCTCGACGTCACCCCTGCGCACGGGCGGCCCGGCGGCCGGGCCCGTGCCGTCGTCGGGGCGGGCGGCCGAACGGCCGGAGTGCGCGCCGGTCCGGCGGCGTACGGTGTCGATCCGGGCTATCAGCTCGGCCATCCGGAACGGCTTGACCACATAGTCGTCGGCGCCCGCCCGCAGCCCCTGCACGATGTCGCGCTCCTCGCAGCGCGCGGTCACCACGATCAGCGGCGCGTCGCAGACGGTGCGCAGCCGCCGCAGCAGTTCGAGCCCGTCCAGGTCGGGCAGGCCCAGATCGAGCAGGACGAACTCGGCCTCGCGGACGTGCCGCAGGGCGTCCAGGGCCCGGCCGACCCGGCGGACGGTGTGCCCGCGCTGGGCGAGGGCGGTGCCGAGCGCCTGGGCCATGCGGTCGTCGTCCTCGACGAGAAGCGCGTGCATAGAGAGTTTCCTCGTGACCCTGGACGTGTGACCCGTAACCCGTGACCCGGTGACCTGGGGGAGCAGCTTACGGGAGCGGCTGCCCCAGGTCACCGGGGAGATCAGCGCGCGGCTTCGACAGGCGTCGGCGCCGGCTGAGCCTCGCCCTGCCCCTTGGAGAGGCGGGCGTCGGACTCGGCCTCGGCACGGCTGAGCGCGGCGTCGCGGGTGTCCGGCATCAGGACGTACGTCACGAGGGAGATCAGCGCGCACCCGGAGACGTACCAGAAGAACATCGTCTCGTGGCCGCTCTTCTTGAACCACAGCGCCACGTATTCCGCCGTGCCGCCGAAGAGCGCGTTGGCGATCGCATACGGCAGCGCCACGCCCAGGGCGCGCACCCGCGTCGGGAACAGCTCGGCCTTGACCGCCGCGTTGATCGAGGTGTAGCCGGTGATGATCACCAGCGCCAGCAGGGACAGACCGAGCGCGGACCAGTACGAGGACGCCGAGCCGAGGGCGGTCATGATCGGGTACGTGCCGACGGTGCAGCCCACCGCGAAGGTGATCAGCAGGGGACGGCGGCCGATCCGGTCGGACAGCATCCCGGCGAACGGCTGCAGCACGGCGAACAGCGTCAGAGCGGTGAAGCTCACCAGGGTGGCGGTCGTCTTCTCCATGCCCGCGCTGCCGACCAGGTACTTGGTGAGATACGTGGTGTACGTGTAGTAGGCCACGGTGCCCCCGAGGGTGAGCGCCATGACCAGACCCGCCTGCCGCCGGTGCTCCCACAGGGCCTTCAGCGTGCCGCGGGTGCTGTCGTCGTGGGCGTCCTCGCCCGACGACTGCTCCTTGAACGCGTCGGTCTCCTGGAGCCGCCGCCGCAGCCAGAAGACGACCACGGCGAACAGCGCGCCGAGCACGAACGGAATCCGCCAGCCCCAGCTCTCCAACTGGGCCGTGGTGAGCGTGTGCTGCATCGTGATCAGGATGCCAAGACCGAGCAGCTGGCCGCAGGTCATCGACACATACTGGAAGGAGGAGCCCAGGCCGCGCCGATTGCGGGCCGACGCCTCGGTCAGATACGTGGCGCTGGCCGCGTACTCGCCGCCGATGCTCATCCCCTGGAGCAGCCGCGCGAGCAGCAGCACCAGGGCGCCGAAGTAGCCCGCCTGGCCGTAGGTCGGGGCGACGGCGATCAGCAGGGCGGCCACCGACATCATGGTGACGGTGAGGGTGAGCGCGCTCTTGCGTCCGTGCCGGTCGGCGGCGCGGCCGAGGACCCATCCGCCGACGGGGCGCATCAGGAAGCCGACCGCGAAGATTCCGGCCGTGTTCATCAGCTGCGTCGTGGGGTTGTCGCCGGGGAAGAAGGAGTCGGCGAAGTAGATCGCGAAGCTGGCGTAGACGAACCAGTCGTACCACTCGACGAGATTGCCGAGCGATCCGCCGATCAGAGCGAGACGGCGTTTCCTGCGCTCGTCCTCGGGCGGTGTCTCGGGCGGTGTCTCGGGCATGGCGACGGACGAAGACATGGCGGCTCCAGACGGAAGTCCCTGATGAGAGACGGGAAAAGCCCCGGCGGTGGGGAAGTGCCCAGAGCATGCGGTCGGGCGTCGCACCCGGACAAGGTCCGACACACAGATCTAACGTTCCGCTAAGAAAGCCCGACGGCTGCGGTCCATGGGACGGCCGAGGCCCCCTCACTCTCCCGTGAGGGTGTCCCCGACGACTGCCGCGCCGACTGGATCGAAGCCGGTCAGCTCGTGCCCGGCGCAGGGCCCGCCAGACCGTGCAGCAGCAGGGCGGTGAGGGAGTCGAGAATCTCCTCGTCGGTCGCCTGCGGGCCGTCCTCTCCGGCGGTGACGACCGCGAACCCGAGCGTCGAGACCATGGCTCCCATCGCCGCGGCGATCAGCGCGGGGTCGCCCGGGAGTTGGTGGCCGCGCCGGCGGAGCCACTCCAGGTGGTCGTGGAAGGGTCTCGTCTCCTGGGCCAGACTCGCCCATGCGCGGCCCTCGGCGGGCGGGCCGGCGAAGTTCGTCTGCATCAGGGCGACGACCACCGGCAGGTGGTCGCGGATCACCCGCCAGGTGACGGCCAGATGCTCCCTCAGCTGCTCGGGGTCGGTCAGATCGTGATCGGCCGGGTGGCCGTCCGCGCCGATCTCCGCGTCGGCCTGCGCGTTCAGGTCCTCCAGCAGGGCTTGGAGGATGGCGCCCTTGTCCGCGAAGTGGGCGTAGAAGGAGCCGGTGGCACGTCCGGCCTCCCGGGTGATGTCGGTGATCTTCGTGTCGAGATAGCCGCGCTCGGCGAACAGCCGCCGTGCCGCGTCCTTCAGCGCCGCCTCGGTCTCGGCGGCCTTCTCCTTGCGTACGCCCATCGGGCGGGCTCCTTCTCGGGCTTGACGTGTGGCCTCTCCGTCATCATAGTGAACTCCAGTTCGGTGAATTCAGATTCAGTGAATGTCGATTCATGGAGTGTGTATGAACGTCATCGTCATCGGCGGCGGAGTGGCCGGAGCGGCGAGTGCGATAGCACTGCGGCGGCTCGGGATGGAGGTCACGGTGTACGAGGCGTACGCCGAACCCGCCGGTCAGGTCGGCTCGTTCCTGAGCCTGGCGTCCAACGGCCTGCGGGTGCTGCGGGCCCTCGGCGTGCTGGAGCAGGTGCAGCAGGCCGGCATCGATGTGCCGCGGCAGCGCATGTGGTCGAGCTCGGGCAGGCTGCTGGGCGATGTCCCCCGAGGACGGCTGAGCGGCGACGAGCTGCACAGCGTGACCCTCATGCGGGGCACGCTGGTCGAGGCGCTGCGCGCGCAGGCGCTGGCGGCCGGGGCGGTCATCGTCACCGGCGAGCGCATGGTGGACGCGGTCGCCACCGAGGAGGGCGTACGGGCGGTCTTCGCGAGCGGTCGTACGGCCCACGCCTCGCTGCTCGTCGGCGCGGACGGCATCTGGTCGGCCACCCGGTCGCTGCTCGACCCGCACGCGCCCACCCCCGAGTACGCCGGTCTCTACAGCATCACGGGCGTCGCCGAGGGCATCGAGACCGACCCCGGCGCCTTCAACCTGACCTTCGCCCGCAACGGCGCCTTCATCCACCTCGCCGCCCCCGGCGGCAAGGTCTGGTGGTCTGCCCAGGTCTCGTGCCCCGAACAGCCGGAGCTCGGCCTCACCGAGGAGGAATGGCTGCGACGCCTCGCCGGGCTCTACCGCCGTGAACACCTACCGTCCGCGATCCTTGAGGCCACCACCGAACTGCACCGCCCGACCCTGATGCACAGGCTCGACGCCGTCCCGGTCCGCCACAACGACCGCATCGCGCTGCTCGGCGACGCCGGACACCCCGTCGGCGCCGGCCAAGGCGCGTCGATGGCCTTGGAGGACGCACTGGTCCTGGCGCAGTCGCTGGCCGCAGAGCCGTCGGTGGCAGAGGCGCTCTCTGCGTACGAGGCTGCCCGCTCGGCCCGCATCGCCAAGATGGTCAAAGCGGCCTCGGCCAACCGCGACGCCAAGACGGCCGGTCCGCTCGCACGGCGGATGCGCGACCTGATGATGCCGGTGGGGGTCCGCCTCTTCTACGAGAAGGCCACGGCCTGGCTCTACACCTACGACAGCGGCGAACTGCCGACCGCTCGGACGGACGGAGAGCCCCAGGTCCTCAGCGCACGGCTCTGACCCTCAGCGGGCTGACTGCCCGACCCGAGGGCGACACCGGGACACCGCCCTCAGGTGCCGCCCCTGACTGCCGTCGCTGGGCGACGAGTTCAGCGGCACAGCCGCGCCACGAGATCCAGCTCGTCCGCCCACACCGCCGGGTCGCGCGGTCCGAAGTGCGGCGCCGCTATCGACCGCACGCGGAAGCGATTGCGCGGTGTCACCTCGTCCGCCTCGCGGATCATCAGGTCCTGCAACGCCGGCGGGATCGCGCGGTCCTCGGTGAACCGTATGTACGTACGCGGCACCCGTCCCCACGTGGCCGGCAGGCCCCGGGCGTCGGCGGCCGGGACGGCGGCGGACTCGTCCGGCTCCAGGATGTTGAGGAGCGCCCGCACCTCGGCGTCCGACCAGTCGGCGGCCAGCGCCTCCTTCGCCGCCGCGAAGAGCGCGGGGTCGCCCGAGCGCCAGTTGACCCGGCTGACGCCGAGCTCCGGCGGCGTCCGGACGCTGGGAATCTGGAACATCGCGCTGGAGGACGCCTCCGGAGTCATCACCAGCTGCATGACCGATGTGTGCTTCGTCGGGCAGAAAGCGGAGGCATACACCAAGTGGGAGACCAGCTCGGGCACTTGGTTGGCGACGGCGTTCAGCGTGACGCCGCCCATGCTCTGGCCGACCAGGATCACCGGACCGTTGCGGTGCGCCCGCCGTACGACGTCCACGACATGCGCGGCGAAGTCCGCCAGCGTCACCTCGGCGATCGGGGACGGCTCGGTACGCAGCCGCTCCAGGTCTTGGGGGGCCTGATAGGACTCCGGGAAGTACGCGCCGAGGCCGTGCCCGGGCAGATCGACCGCGATCGCGCGATGCCCGCGGAGGGCCAACTCGCCCAAGGCGGGCGTCCAGCTGAAGGAGTTGCTCCCCGAGCCGTGGACGAGTACGAAGGTGGGCGCACCGCGCCGCCGTCCGCCCGCGTGCGCGACCGAGGCCCCCGCTCCCACCGCTGTCACGGCGCCGGCCCCCGCCACGGCGGCCTTCAGGACGCCGCGACGAGACTGCCCCTGGGCGTCAGCTTTCTCACTCGTGCCACTCACGTCGCTGAAGTCACTCATGATCCTTACTCTAGAAGTACGCACTCCTGTGATCGATTCCTTTCGGCCATCGAGCAGGGGATCGCCGACTCGGCGGGGACGGGGAGGGCCCGCTCGCGCCCGCCCCCTGTCCGAGGCCGACGCTAGTGTCCATGCTGTGAGCGACTACTACGACGTGTTCCTGGCCGTGGACCTCTCGCCGGAACTCTCCGAGCCGGTCCTGCACGAGGTCAGGTGGCTGCTGGGACAGGCCGAGATACCGCCGGCGCTCGAGTCGGCCGACTGGGAGACATGGGGCTGTCCATGGCAGGTCTTCGCCGGCGGTTCGGCCAGTCATGCCTTCGCCGGGTCTGACACCGCCGCGTTGGTCCGCGCGTTGGACCGGTCGGATCCGGGCGGCGGTGCTCCATGGGCCCTGACCGTCCGGACATGCGTCCACGAGGACGAGTTCGGGGTGGTGATGGAGGTGGTCGAGTGGCTCCTTCGGCAGGCGACCACGGTGGGATGGGTGGGGTTCGTCCGCAGCAGTGCCTCCGACGACGCCCATCACGTCGTACGTCACCACGACGGCTTCGAACTGGTCGAGGTCCAGACGGCCGGAAGGTGGGGCCAGGTCTCCTGGTCGTGACGTCAGCCGGCCCTCTCCCGGCCCGTCAGCCGACCTTCTCCCGGCCGCACGGCTGTCCGAGAGACTTCCGGCCTCCAAGCCCCCTGCCTCCGAGCCCCCTGGCTTCCGGGTCCTCCGAGCCTTCCGGGCTCTGCGACGGCACGGCGTACGGTGAAACCGCCGTGTGCACACCGCACCCGTCCCCGGCGTCCGTAGAGGGAGTCCGCCCAGAATGTCGCCAGAAACCCCGGCCGATGCAGGCCACGCCCCCGTCGTCGTCAGCAACGTCGTCGGCTCCTTCGCCTGGGGCGTACTCCATGACCGCCACCCCGCGCTGATCGAGCGCGTACGCAAGGCGACCCCCTACCCCGCGGAACAGCAGAACGCACTCGACGCCCTTCTGCGCGAGATCGACGAGGGAGGCGTCATCGAGCCCCTC
Organism: Streptomyces sp. NPDC051907; assembly: GCF_040681075.1. Taxonomy (NCBI): domain Bacteria; kingdom Bacillati; phylum Actinomycetota; class Actinomycetes; order Kitasatosporales; family Streptomycetaceae; genus Streptomyces; species Streptomyces sp. NPDC051907. The sequence goes on from NZ_JBFAYB010000083.1 coordinate 37,840, forward strand.
GACGAGACCGAACCGGATGCCGCCCCGTGGCAGCGATGGGGCCAGGGCCATATCGGGCGTCGCTGGGCAGACGTGCCGTTCCTATGGGCGGAGAGCTACTTCTACCGGAAACTGCTGGCCGCGCTGGGCTACTTCGCTCCCGGACCGTGGCACGGCATCGACCCGTTCGCACCGTTCAAGCACGCCGAGCTGATGGGCGCGACCGTCGACTCCGAGCTCGCCGCCCTCGACGAGATTCCCCGCGTCCCGGCAGAGCAGCAGGACACCCTGCTCGTACAGGCGTCGCTGTGGGGGAATCGGGCCGACCTCGGATTTCAACTGTCCGCCGGTGACTCAGGCCTGGGCGAGCGGGTGACAGGGCTCGTCGCGGACGACACGGCGGAGCTCTGGGGCCTGCTGGCAGGCCAACAGCCCGGGAAGGTGTGCCTGGTCGCCGACAACGCCGGCCCGGAGCTGCTGCCCGACCTCGTCCTCGCCGACCATCTGCTCACCACGGACCGCGCCACGCACATCAGCCTGCACATCAAGCCCTATCCGTACTACGTCTCCGACGCCACCTCCTCGGACGTGCTCGACTGCCTGGCCCGCATGTCCGACGCTCCCGGGCGGGCCTCGGAGATCGGCAAGCGGCTGCGGCAGGCGGTGACCGACGGCCGCCTCGTCCTGCGCGCCCATCCGTTCGCCTGCGCGCCGTTCCCCTACCAGGAGATGCCGGTTCAGCTCCAGGAGGACTTCGCCTCCGCCACCCTGACGGTGATGAAGGGCGACCTGAACTACCGCCGGCTCGTCGGCGACCGGCACTGGCCGGCCACCACCCCCTTCTCGGAGGCCACCGCGTACTTCCCCGGACCTGTGGCAGCGCTGCGGACACTGAAGTCCGACGTCGTCACGGGTCTCGACCAACAGACTCTGACGGAGTTGGATGCGACGGGCAGCGCCTGGCGGACCAGCGGCACGCATGCCCTCGTCCACGTCAGGAGATGAGAGCGCGTCACATGGCGCGGGGACCGCTCGGACTCCGTCGCACGACGGCGCGGGGGCCGGCCAGGCCTCGGCCTCGGGCTACCTCTGATCGGCAGACTGCTCGGCGGCCTCCCGTTGGCCGGTGCTGATCAGCCCTGTCTCGTAGGCGACGATGACGGCTTGGACGCGATCACGGAGCCCCAGTTTGCCGAGGATGCGGGCGACGTGGGTCTTGACGGTCGTCTCGGCCAGATGGAGGCGGCCGGCGAGTTCGGCGTTGCTCAGTCCTCGGGCCAGCAGGCCGAGGACCTCCAGTTCGCGTGGGGTGAGCGCGGCGAGGTCGCGGTGGAGGGCGGCGGTCTCGCTGCCGCGCTGGGCGGTGTATGGATGGTCGCCTCCGGCGCTGTGCCGATGTTCGCCTCCGGCGCTGTATCGATGTTCGCCTCCGGCAAAACGCTGCACCAGGCGGCGGGTGATGGCCGGAGCGAGGAGCGCGTCGCCGGTGCGGACCGTGGTGACGGCGGCGGTCAGGTGCTCGGGGGTCACGTCCTTGAGGAGGAAGCCGCTGGCGCCGGCGGACAGGGCCGCGTAGACGTACCGGTCGAGGTCGAAGGTGGTCAGGATGATGACGCGCGGTTCGCCGGGGGCGCCGGTGAGGATGCGGCGGGTGGCCTCCAGGCCGTCCATCTCCGGCATCCGGATGTCCATCAGGACCACGTCGGGCCGGGTGCGGCGGACCGCCTCGACGGCTTCGGCGCCGTTGGCCGCCTCGGCGACGACGTCCATGCCGTCGGCGCCGAGGATCATCCGGAATCCGGTGCGGACCAGGGTCTGGTCGTCGGCGAGGAGCACGCGCAGCGGCTCGGTCACGGTGCCTCCAGGGGGATCAGCGCTTCCACACGGTAGCCGCCGGTCAGACGTCGTCCGGTGCTCAGGGTTCCGTCGTAGACGGCGAGGCGCTCGCGCAGACCGATCAGGCCCCGGCCGTTTCCGGTGGGCGCGCCCGCGCCCCGGTGTCCACCGGTGTCGGTGACCTCCACCCGGAGCCGGTCCGGGCCGTATTCGACGATGACGGCGGCGGTGGCGCCGGACGCGTGCTTCACGGTGTTGGTCAGAGCCTCCTGGACCACGCGGTAGGCGGCGAGTTCGAGGCCGGGCGGGAGGGGACAGGGCGGGCCGGTCACGGTCAGCTCGACCGGCAGTCCGGCGTCCCGGACCCGTCCGACGAGGACCTCCAGCTGGCCCAGGCCTGGCTGCGGGGCCAGCTCCGCCTCCGTACCCGCCATGTCCGCGCTCTCGTCCGTCCCCTCGCCGGGGCCGGCCATGGTGAGCAGTCCCATGACGTGACGCAGTTCGGTCATGGCCGCTCGCCCGCCCGCCTCGACGGCGAGCAGCGCCTCGCCCGCCTGCTCGGGGGAGGTCTTCATGATCTTGCGGGCGGCGCCCGCCTGGATGATCATCACGCTGACGTTGTGCGTGACGACGTCGTGGAGTTCGCGGGCGATCCTGGCCCGCTCGTGCTCGACGGCCCGGCGCAGCGCCTCGCTCTGCTCGCGCTCCAGGGCGGACAGACGCGTGCGGCCCTCGTCGGTCCGCAGTCTCCAGGTGCGCACCCCGAGGGCGGCCACTCCCATCGGAACCAGGATCAGCAGGGCGATGTACTGGTTGGGGACGATCGGGGTGTCCGAGTTCCCGGTCGTGCCGACCAGCAGGATCGCCACCGGAAGCGTCGCCAGGGTCGCCTCCCGGTAGGGGCTGTAGACGGCGGCGCTGTAGACGGCGATGACGAACGCGTAGAAGGTGAGCCGCGATACGTCGTACGGGGTGAGCAGAGCCGCCGCGGTCACGACGCACAGCACGGCGAGCGGATAGCGGCGGCGCAGCGCCAGGGCGGCCGAGGCGACGAGCGCGAGCGTAGCCATGAGGGCCAGGCCGCCGAGACCGGTGGGCGGCGCATGGCGGATCACACCCGGGGCGAAATCCCGTACGGGCTGCTCCGAGTTGTCGACGGCGTAGTGGACGGTGGCGGCGCCGATCACCAGCGCCAGGAGCGCGTCGAACTGGCGGGCCCGCCGAGCGGGCCGCGGCGGCGGGCCGGTTGGGCGCCTGGCGTCGCGGATCACTTCCCGCATCCGCTCCAGCGTCGTGCGTACGTCCATCACCCGATCATTGTCGCCGCCGCACGGGCCCTTTCGAATCCCTCCCGGCGACCATTCCCAACGCACCGGATACATCAGCCGCCTACATCGCAGGGAGGACGTCTGCGGGGCTCGTCCGCGCACGGTACGGCAAAGGGTTCGGGCGGGGGACGCGGGCGGGCCGGGTCCGCTCCTAGCGTTCACGGCACCACCTGCCCGCACCGACTGCCCGTACCCAAGGAGCCCTTCATGACCACGCCGGTGATCGAACTGCGCGGGGTGAGCCGCCGATACGACGACGGCCCGCCCGCACTGCACGACGCGTCGCTGACCGTGCTGCCCGGCGAGGCCGTCGCGATCCTCGGCCCTTCCGGCAGCGGCAAGTCCACCCTGCTCAATCTGATCGCGGGCCTGGACCGGCCGGACACGGGGACCGTCACCGTGGACGGCGTGCGAGTGGACCAGCTGGGCGAGGCCGGATCGGCGCTCTACCGGCGATCGACGATCGGGATGGTCTTCCAGTTCTTCAACCTGCTCGACGATCTGACCGTCGCCGACAACGTCGTCCTGCCCGCGCGGCTCGCGGGTGTGGCACGCGGCGAGGCAGACCGCCGGGCGGCCGAGCTCCTGGAGGCCCTCGGCATCGACCGGCACGCCCGCGCCTACCCGGGCAGGCTGTCCGGCGGCGAGCGGCAGCGCGTCGCGGTGGCCCGGGCGTTGATGAACCGGCCGCCGCTGCTGCTGGCCGACGAGCCGACCGGGGCCCTGGACACGGCTGCCGGACACGACGTCAGCAGGCTGCTCACCGACCTCAACGCCGAGGGCCAGACCATCGTCGTGGTCACCCACGACCTGGCTCTGGCCCGGTCCTGCACGCACCGCACGGTTCGGATCGCCGACGGCCGGATCGCCGAGGACGCTCCTTCGCACACCGCCGCCCCGGAGAACGTCCGATGAGCGCGCTCGGCACGGTGGTGCGCTCGGGGGTGGGACGCCGCTGGGTGCAGACGCTGGTCGTCGGGCTCGCCACGATGATGGCGGTGGCCGCCTCCATCCTCGGCGGATCGCTGCTCGTGGTCTCCAGCGCGCCCTTCGAGGACGCCTTCGCCAGGCAGCAGGGCGCGCATCTGTCCCTCCAGTTCGACGCGGGCAAGGCGAGTGCCGCGCAGCTGTCGCGATCCCGGGACGCCGAAGGGGTGAGCAGCGCGGCCGGGCCGTTCCGCACGGCGACCCTCACCCCGCGGCCGGACGGGTGGAAAAACCCCGGGTGGCCGATGACCGTGGTGGGCCGGGGCGATCCCGGTCGAGCCGTGGACGAGGTGACGCTGCTCGACGGGCGGTGGCCCACCCGCCCCGGCGAGATCGTGCTGTCCGCCGGATCCGCGCTCATCCCGACCATGGGCGTGGAGATCGCCTTCCCCGATCTGCCCGGCGACCCGACGCTGACGGTGGTCGGTGTGGCCCGTTCGGTCACCGAGACCGCCGACGCCTGGGTGGTTCCGTCCCAGATGCCGGCGCTCACCGCGCCCGGCGGCGGCGGTCTCCAGATGCTCTACCGCTTCGCCGACGCGGACACCGCCGCGCAGATCAGCGCGGGCCGCGAGGCCGTGACGGCGACCCTGGCCCCGGGAGCGGCCGTCGGCGAGCAGTCCTGGCTCACCGTCAAGAAGAGCGCCGAGCGCGACACCGCCCTCTACGTCCCGTTCCTCATCGCGTTCGGCGCCCTCGGCCTGGTCATGTCGGTGCTCATCGTCGGCAACGTCGTCGCGTCGGCCGTCGGCACGGGAACGCGCCGCATCGGCATCCTCAAGGCCGTCGGCTTCACCCCTGCCCAGGTCGTACGGGCCTACGTCGGCCAGGCGCTGATCCCGGCCACGGTCGGCACGGCCCTCGGCGTCGCCTCCGGCCATCTGCTTGCCGTGCCCGTACTGGCAGAGACCGAAGAGGTCTACGGCGCCTCGTCCCTGGCCATCGCCCCCTGGGTCGACTTCGTGGTGATCGCCGGGGTGCTCGGCCTGGTGGCGGCAACCGCGTGGGCGAGCGCCTGGCGGGCCGGCCGGCTGCGCACGGTCGACGCGCTCGCCGTCGGGCGCACCGCTTCGGCGGGGCGCGGGCGCCTTGC
>NZ_JBFAYB010000084.1:0-40426 GCF_040681075.1 Streptomyces sp. NPDC051907
CCTTGGGCCGCTCGATCACCGCGGAACGGATCTCGGGGTCGGCCTCCTGGGTCAGGACGTGTCCGCGGGGCTCCCAGTTCTTCAGGTCCTTGGAGAGCGACGGATCAAGGCAGGCGGCCGCCCCACTGCCTGGTCACTTGACGCAAGCAACCGCAGTGGGTTGCATACGTTCTGTGATCGCGCACCGGGCTCCAACCGCACCTTGCCGCATGACCCGACGGGCCCGAGGAGTCATCTCGTGGACCCGGTGATCGTCGTCGGCGCAGGGCCGGTCGGGCTCGCGCTCTCCCTCGCCCTGGCCGACCAGGGCGTCCCCTGCGTACTCCTCGACGAAGGCCCCGGCAAGGAGGAGCCCCGCCCCGCTCGCACGGTCGTACTGCGCCCCGACACCGCCGCACAGCTGGAGCGGCTCGGCTGCGCGACCCTGCGCGACGAGGGGGTGCGCTGGACGGGCTGGCGCTCGATGCGGCGCCGCCAGGAGGTGCGCTGCCTGGACCTGGGCGAGGACGGCGCCCACGCGCCCCTGCACATTCCGCAGCAGGCGCTCGCCCGAGGGCTGCGGGACGCGGCCGCGCTGCACGACCTCGTCCACGTCGTCGCCGACAGCCGGCTCGACTCGCTGGAACAGGACGTGAGCGGGATCAGCGTGCACACCCGGGGGCCCGAGTCGACCTGGTGGCGCGGCAGCTATCTGGTCGGCTGCGACGGCGCGCGGTCGACGGTCCGCAAGCTGCTGGGCGTTCGCTTTCCGGGGCGCACGGCGGTGGAACGCCACGCCGTCGCCGCGCTGCGCACCGAACTCCCCTGGCCTGAGGAAGCGTTGCTGCACCGCCAGCCGCCCTGGCGCACGGGCGGCCCCGAGGTCGCCGCGCGCCCGCTGCCGGACGATGTGTGGCGGCTGGACTGGCTGCTGCCGCCGCGGGGCGAGCTGGTCACCCCCGACGCGCTGGTGGCGCGCGTACGGGACACCCTGGCCGGCTGGTGCGGCGAGACGCCGCCGTACGACCTCCTCGACACCGGCGTCTATACGCTGCACCACCGTCTCGCCCGGCGCTGGCGCGTGGACCGGGCCTTCCTGGCGGGCGACGCCGCGCATCTGCTCGGCGCGGTGGGCGCGCAAGGGCTGGACGAGGGGCTGCGGGACGCCGACAACCTGGCGTGGAAGCTGGCGCAGGTCTGGCACCACGGCCCGTCCGAGCAGCTGCTCGACAGCTATCAGGCGGAGCGGCGGACGGCCGTCGCCGCCCGGCTGCGCGCCGCCGACCAGTCGCTGCCGATACTGCGCGGCAGCGGGGCCCTGCGTACACGCCTCCCCGGCGTCGCGCGGGGGCACGATTCCCTGCTGGCGGACGGGCATCTGGGACGTGGAGCGCTCGGTGCGCCCCCCGTCTACACCCACTCCCCCCTCGCGCCCGAATACGCCCCCTCGCAGACGCTCGTCGGCACGGAGGCGGGCGCTCCGGTCGAGGACGTGGTGGTGACCGCGCCCGACGGTTCGAGCACCCGCCTGCGGGCCCGGCTGGGCCGGGGGCGTCTGCTGGTGGTGCTGGTCGCACCGGGAACCGGCGTCTGGGACCGGCGGCACTGGATGAGCGCGGGCATCATGCCGCGGCTGGCCGCGGCGGTCACGGCGCTTCCGGTACGGGCCGAGCTGCTGGTGACCGAGAGCTACCCCGAGGCCTCGGCTCATACGGTCCTGCTGGTCCGGCCGGACGGGCATCTCGTGGCGGCGTTCACGGGGGTGCGGCCCGCCGAGCTGTACTCCGCGGCGGACGCGGCACGCGGCGGAGCTCCTAGCAGCAGCTCGTCCCCGACCGGCCCGGCGGCGCCGCGGTCTCCGGCCGACTCCGCGCCCGCGTCCTCGTCGGCTTCCTCGTCGGCGTCCTCGTCGGCATCGGCGTCGGCGTCCTCGTCCGGATCCGGTTGACCTCGTCAGCGGTGCTCGTCAGCGGTGCGCGGTGACCGCACTGCGGACATCAATTGACCCTCGAGGGTCCGCATGGTCTACTCCGGAGCGTGACCGACACCGATGTGCGCCTGTGGCGGAGGGTCCATATGGACCTCGTCCGCTATGCGGGCTGCGTGTGTCGACCGTCCTGCTGAATTCGCCTTCCCTCGCGCTGCGGCTTGCTGAGCCCGCGCGCACTCCAGCGAACTCCCAGGACGGTATCCGTGTCCCAGCCTGTCTCCACCGTCGTCGTTTCCGCCGACGGCTCTGCTGCTGACGCTTCTTCCGCCGGCTCCGCCGACTCCGCCACTTCCGGGGTCGGCCGTTCACTCACTTCCGGCTCTGCTGCCTCTGTCTCCTCTCCTGCCTCTGTGCCCTCTATTGGCTCTGTCTCCTCTGCTGGCTCTGTCTCCTCTGCTGGCTCTGTCTCCTCTGCTGGCGCTGCTTCCTCCGTCGGGGCTTCCTCCGTCGGGGCTGCTGTCGGCTCTGCTTCCGCTTCACCGACCTCTGCCGATTCACCGAGCTCTGCCGAGCTGCTCGACTTCGTCCGACGCACCGCCGCCGACCGCGAGCTCATCGCCTCTCTGCCGCTCGACCCCGACGGCCGTACGTGGGTACGCCTCGAAGGCCCGGCCGGCAGCGAAGCCTGGCTCATCGCCTGGCCGCCCGGCACGGGCACGGGCTGGCACGACCACGCCGAGTCCCTGGGCGCCTTCGCCACGGCCTCCGGCGAGCTCAAGGAGCACTCTCTCGCCGTACGCCTCCCCGCCAGCGGCTGGAAGACCCTGGAGCTGAAGGAGGGCGTCGACCGCGAGCGGCGGGTGGGCGCGGGGCAGGGCCGGGCCTTCGGCAGGCACCATGTGCACGAGGTGCTCAACGAGTCGTCCGACGAGCACGCCGTGTCCGTGCATGCGTACTACCCGCCGCTGCCGCTGATGCGGCGCTTCAGCCGCAGCGGCGCGGTGCTCCGTCTTGAGCAGGTCGAGCGTCCGGAGGACTGGCAGTGAGCGACCGCGTCTCGATCGACGAGCTGTTGGAGCGGGTCCGCGAGGACCTGGACCGCGTCGAGCCTCAAGAGGCCTTCGAAGCGGCGGCGGACGGCGCCCTCCTGGTGGACATCCGTTACGCGGAGCTGCGCGACCGGGACGGGCTGATCCCCGGCGCGCTGGTCGTGGAGCGCAACGAGCTCGAGTGGCGGCTCGATCCGCAGGGCAGCCACCGCGCGCCGGAGGCGACCAGTCACGATCTCCGGGTCGTCGTGATCTGCAACGAGGGATACGCCTCGTCTCTCGCCGCCGTGTCCTTGCGGCAGTTGGGGCTGCACCGTGCGACCGACTTGGTCGGCGGCTTCCAGGCGTGGAGGGCCGCCGGCCTGCCGGTCGCACGGTAGGAGCCCGTCGTGAGAGCTCGCTATGAGTTTCTCCATGAGTGCTCTCTCTATGAGTGCTCTCTATGAGTGCTCTCTATGAGCTCAATGCGAGCTGCGCGCGAGCTCCGTGCCAGACCCGGCGCTACTGCCGAGCCGTGGCGACGTCGACCGGGCGGATCCTGAGGGCCGCCCGGCCCGGCAGCGCCGTTGCGGCCAGGGCCAGCAGGGCTGCCACGCCGACCACCGTCGCGTAGACCAGCTGCCGCACAGCAGGCGCCGCGCTGCCCGTCATGCCGACGCTGAACGCCGTCAGCACGGCCAGCGCCATGCCGGTGCCTATAGCTGCGCCGATCAGCACCACCACCACGGCCTCGGTGCGGAGCATCCGCAGTACCTGACGGCGGGTGGCGCCGGCCAGGCGGAGCATCGCGAGCTCGCGCACGCGCTCGGAGACCGACATGGCGACCGTGTTCACGGCGGCTATAGCGGTGAAGGCGAGCACGAGGCCCATAGCGAGCAGGTTGACCTCCGCGTTCGCCCGCTGGCGCTCGGCGTGCACCGCGTCGGCGGCCGCCGGGGCGAGGACGTTCATGCCCGGGAACTCCTTGACCGCGGCCGCCAGTCCAGCCCGGTCGCCGCCGCTGACCAGGACGGTCGACGCGAGCGGGTTGTCCTTGTGGTGGGCGACCGGGTCTCGGGGCAGGGTCAGATCGCCGAAGCCGAGGCCCTTGGCGTAGACGGCGACGACGGTGAAGGCGGCCGGAGTGCCGTCGCCGAGGGTGAGCTTCAGCGGTGATCCGGGCTTCAGGCGGAGCCGCTCTGCGGCGAGTTCGCTGACGGCCGCGCTGGTGGGGCCGAAGGCGTCCAGCGAGCCCTCGGTGACGCCCGGGTCCCAGGTACGGGCGAGGCCCGCAGGGGTGACGCCCTGCGTGGAGTACTTCTCCAGGCCGACCCGGACCGTGGTGCGCACGACCTCGGTCGCGGCGGTGACGCCCTGCGCCCGGCGGATCTTCGCCACGGCTTCCGCCGGGACCCCCGGGCCCTGGGCGGCCAGCACCCAGTCGGCGCGCAGCCCTTCGCGGGCCTGAGCGCGAGCGGCGTCGCCGAGGGTGGGCTGGACGAACAGGACCGTGCACGCCATGCCCACGAGCAGAGCGAGCGGTGTGACGGCGGCGGCCATCCGGGCGGCGTTGCCGCGTACGTTGGCGGCGGCGAGGGCGCCGCTGGAGCCGGTGAGCCCCAGCGGGCCTGCGAGCAGGGCCATCGCCGCCTTGACGATCAGCGGGCCGAGCAGCGAGACGGCGGCTGCCAGGACGACGACGGCCGCGAAGGTCACCGGCGTCGCAGCAGGCTCGGTGCGCAGATTGCTCAGCACGGCGACGAGGACCACCCCGCCCGCGAGGAGCACCACGCCTGCCACGAGCCGGCCCCAGGGGCGGCGGCGCTCGACTGCCGCCTCGGCCATCGCCTCCGCCGGTCGGACCCGGCTGATGCGGCGACCGGAGATCTGGGCCGAGATCCACGCCCCGAGCACGGTGACCGCGACTGCTGCGAGCATCGGGAACACACCAGGAGCCCGCTCCAGCGTCTCGGGGACCGCTTCGAGTTCGACGAACCGGCCGTGGAGCCAGGCGGCGAGCGGAAGTCCGGCGAGCGCGCCGAGGACGCCGGCCGCGGTGCCGACGAGCAGGGCCTCGCGGCCGAGGAGCCTGCGGATCTGCTTCGGCGTCGCGGCTATGGCGCGCAGCAGCGCGAGCTCGCGGTAGCGCTGCTGGATGGAGAGCGCGAAGGTGCCGACGACCACGAGGACGGCGACCGTGAGGGCGCTGCCTCCGATCGCGCCTCCCATAGAGACCAGCTTGACCCGGGCGCCGGCAGCGTCCAGGAACTCCACCGGACCGCGGTCATCGCCGGTCGACACCTGCGCTGTGGTCCCGGCGAGCGCCTTCTTGAGGCTCGCGGCCAGCTGCCCGGCACTGGTTCCGCTTTCGGGTACGACGCCGATCGCGGTGACCTGGCCCGGGCGGGCGGCGAGCCGCTGTGCCTCGGCGGTGGAGAAGAAGAGTGAGCTCTGACGGTCGAGCGCGCTGCTGATCCCGGTGACGGTGTACGTACGCGGGGACTGCGTCGACTGGACCGCCAGCCGGTCTCCGGGCTTGAGGCGCGCACGGTCGGCGAGGGCGCGGTCGACGACGAGGTCCTCGGCGGCCTTGGGAGCGCGGCCTTCGAGCAGCGTGAAGGGGGTGAGCGCGGCCGAGTCCCAGGCGTGCCCGTACGAGGGTCTGTCGGACGATTCTGCGATCAACGGCTGGGCGGGGAAAGTGAGCTCGGGCAGGACGATGCGCACGCCCTCGACGCCGCGGACCGCGGTAACGGCGCTCTGCGGCAGCCACGCCCGCTCGGCGACCGGCTTGGCCTTGTGCTTGACCTTCGTCCTGCCCTTCTTCTGCTTGACGGTGGTCTGGTGGACGTTCTGGTCGGCCGAGACGATCACGGGGGCGGCGGCGTACCGCTCGGTCGCGATCGTGCCGCGCAGACCGGTCTCCAGCAGGGATCCGCAGGCGGTGATGAGCGCGGCGGCGCACATCAACGCGGCGAAGGCGCCGAGGAATCCTCCTTTGCGGTCCCGGATGGTCTGCAGGGCGTAGCGGAGCATCATGGCTGGTCCTCGTGCGGGGAGTGGAGGGCGTTGAGGGTGTCGAGAGGGAGGGCGAAGAAGCGGGTGAGCACGGTGCGGGCGCCGGGCGGGGTGTCTGCCTCAGGGCGCTTGTAGCGGTTGAGGAGCGCGATGTACTCCTCGAAGAACTCCCGTAGTTCGGGGAGCGCGAGCGTGATCGATCCACGGGAGTACGGAAAGGCGTCGACCCACTCGCCATAGCCGTCGCCATAGCCGTCGTCGCCATAGCCGTCGCGGTCGCGGAGGCTGTCGCGGTCGCCGTCGTCTGGTCGGACGCGTGGGGCGGCCTCGCGCTGTAGCCGCTCGAAGAGATCCAGGTCGGCGGCGTACGCCTGGTGGTTCAACTCGTCCATGACGAGGCGCGTCTCGGAGCTCTGCCGGCTGCGCGGGGGAAAGCGCCGATCGCCGGGCACTGCCCGCCACCACCGCTCCCGCCGCGGGCTGGCGCCCTCGGTCTCCTCGACGAATCCATAGCGCGCGAGTTCACGCAGGTGGTAGCTGGTCGCGCCGGTGTTCAGCCCGAGAGCCCGGGCCAGGATCGCCGAGGTCGCCCGGCCGTAGAGGGTGAGCTGCTGGAGGATCAGCTGCCGTCGGGGCTGCGCCAACGCTTTGAGCGCTGCGAGATCGACGATCTCGGTGATCTCGCCTCTGCGGGCGGGTGCCTGCGTCATGCCGTACACACTGCTCTGTGCACAGATGCCTGTGCACTGGAGCAACCCGGCCTCCTGATACGGGGGTTACCCCCCACCCCCTACCGCGCAGCCTGGTCGCCCGGCACCTCATCAGCCGGCCTACGGACGGCACCCCAGCAAGGCGTAGCCGACGGGACCTCAAGGGCTGGTGTCGTTTGTCGGTGGTGCCGAGCCCGCCCATAGCAGTCAGCCTGCGGGGACCGGAACAGGCTTGGGCAGGCGCATGGGCATCGGCAAGGGCATGCGCCTGGGCACCGGAACGGGTGGTTCCGAAGGGCAGAGACCCGATGCCGGAGCGGCCCATGGGCCGGACGACCGAGCAGGCAGACAGGCAGGCAGGCAGCACGCTCGGACGGAAGGTTCGGACCGAGGGGTCGAACCAAGCAGTCGGGCCGAGGGGGCGGACCAAGTGGCCGGACCGAACCATCGGACCGCGGGGCAGGGCCAAGCAGTTCGGACCGAGCAATCGGGCCGTGCAGCCGGACCGAAGGGCTGGGCCAAACAGTCGGACCGGGCAGCCGGCCCAAGCAATCGGGCCGCGCAGTCGGGCCGAGGGCCTGGGTCAAGCAGTCGGGCCGCGCAGCCGGCCCCAACGCCCTAGAAAGGCTCGTCCAGCCCTTCCGTGTCCTCGCCTTCCTCCTCCAGCGCCTGCCGGACCACGCGCAGGGCCATGCCCTCGGAGTAGCCCTTGCGGGCGAGCATGCTGGCCAGGCGGCGCAGCCGGCGGTCGCGGTCGAGGCCGCGGGTGGAGCGGAGCTTACGGGCGACCAGTTCGCGCGCGGTCTCCTCCTCCTGGTCGGAGTCGAGCTGCCCGACCGCCTCGTCGATCAGGGCGGAGTCCACGCCCTTGGTGCGCAGCTCCCGCGCGAGCGCGCGGCGGGCGAGCCCCCGGCCGTGGTGCCGGGACTCCACCCATGCGCCCGCGAAAGCCGCGTCGTCGATCAGCCCCACGTCCTCGAAGCGGGAGAGGACCTCCTCGGCCACGTCCGAGGGGATCTCACGCTTGTGCAGCGCGTCCGCGAGCTGCTTGCGGGTGCGCGGGGTCCCGGTGAGCAGGCGCAGGCAGATCGCCCGCGCCCGCTCAGCCGGATCCTGGGGCGACAGCTCCTTCTCGGCCCTCGACGAGTCGGTGCTGTCACCCAGCCATTCGGTACGCCGGGCCATGGCCTAGCCCTTGGCCGCCGCCGTCTTGGACGCCTTGGCCTTGGAGGCAGGCGCGGGCACCGACTTCGCCGCGTCCTCAGCCGGCGCCGCCGCGGTCACGGCGTCCGTGCCGGGCTCGGCCGTCGGGGCCTCCGGCCTGACGCCGACGCCCAGCTTCTCCTTGATCTTCTTCTCGATCTCATTGGCGAGATCGGGGTTGTCCTTCAGGAAGTTGCGGGCGTTCTCCTTGCCCTGTCCCAGCTGGTCGCCCTCGTACGTGTACCAGGCGCCCGCCTTGCGGACGAAGCCGTGCTCCACGCCCATGTCGATCAGGCCGCCCTCGCGGCTGATGCCCTGGCCGTAGAGGATGTCGAACTCGGCCTGCTTGAAGGGCGGCGCGACCTTGTTCTTCACGACCTTGACGCGGGTGCGGTTGCCGACCGCGTCCGTGCCGTCCTTGAGGGTCTCGATACGACGGATGTCGAGTCGCACCGAGGCGTAGAACTTCAGCGCGCGGCCGCCGGTCGTGGTCTCCGGCGAGCCGAACATCACGCCGATCTTCTCGCGGAGCTGGTTGATGAAGATCGCGGTGGTCTTCGACTGGTTCAGCGCGCTGGTGATCTTCCGCAGCGCCTGGCTCATCAGGCGGGCCTGGAGACCGACGTGCGAGTCGCCCATCTCGCCCTCGATCTCCGCACGCGGCACGAGCGCGGCGACGGAGTCGATGACGATCAGGTCGAGCGCGCCGGAGCGCACGAGCATGTCGACGATCTCGAGTGCCTGCTCGCCGTTGTCCGGCTGGGAGAGGATCAGGTTGTCGATGTCGACGCCGAGCTTCTTGGCGTACTCAGGGTCGAGGGCGTGCTCGGCGTCCACGAAGGCCACCGCTCCGCCGGCCTTCTGCGCGTTGGCGACAGCGTGCAGGGTCAGGGTCGTCTTACCGGAGGACTCCGGTCCGTACACCTCCACGACGCGGCCGCGCGGCAGGCCGCCGACGCCGAGCGCGACGTCGAGCGCGGTCGACCCGGTGGGGATGACCTCGATGGGCTCATTCGGCCGCTCGCCCAGGCGCATCACCGCGCCCTTGCCGAATTGCCGTTCAATCTGTGCGAGCGCGGCGTCGAGCGCCTTCTCGCGGTCGGTTCCTGCCATGGGTTCCACCCGGTTTGCTTGAGTCGATCGCTTCACGTCAAAGACGCTAACCCCTGCCACTGACAATGGGCCCCGACGTCCTTCCAGCCTGTGGATAACTCTCGGAAACCGAGGGCCGGAATCCCATAAGAATGGATGTTCGATTTTGGTGTCAAGCGCACCACGCGACACTGGGGACACGGGGCTCCAGCCCTCGGCACACGGGCCTCCAAGCCCTCGCCCGCCATGGCTCAGGGGTCCTGGACCGTCATCGGAGACGAGTGCCCCCGGGCCAGACGGCTCGGGGGCACTCGGGAGGCAAGGGACCCGGGTCAGGAGCGGCCGTCGTCCGCGGCGGTCGCCGGGGCAGGAACGCTGCCGTCCTCGCCCGCGCCGCCCTCGGCCAGGCGGCTCTTGCGCAGCGCCCGCCGCATCCGCGCGATCGCCGGGCCGCGGTGTCTGCTGTGACTGTGCACCCGCGGATCGTCGGTCACGTCGTACCGCTTCACATAGGCGCCCAGGAACGCCTGCAGCGTCGCGACCGCCGGGATGGCGATCAGCGCGCCGACCGCTCCGAGCAGCGCCGTTCCCGCGATCACCGAGCCGAAGGCCACCGCCGGGTGGATGTCGACGGTCTTGGCGGTGAGCTTGGGCTGCAGCACGTAGTTCTCGAACTGCTGGTAGATCACGACGAAGCCGAGCACCCATAGCGCGTACCAGGGGTCGACGGTGAAGGCGATCAGCATCGGCAGCGCGCCCGCGAGGTAGGTGCCGATGGTCGGGATGAACTGCGAGACCAGTCCGACCCACACGGCGAGCGCCGGGGCGTAGGGCACGCCCAGGATCTCCAGCAGGATGTAGTGCGCGATGCCCGAGATCAGTGCCATCAGACCGCGCGAGTAGAGGTATCCGCCGGTCTTGTCGACGGCGATCTCCCAGGCGCGCAGCACCTCGGCCTGCTTGGCCGGCGGCAGCACGGAGCAGAGCGCGCGGCGCAGCCGGGGCCCGTCGGCCGCGAAGTAGAACGAGAACAGGAAGATCGTCAGCAGTCTGAACAGACCACCGAGCACCGTGGCGGAGATGTCGAGCACGCCGCTCGCGCTGTTCTGCACGTACTTCCGCAGCCAGTCCGAGCGCAGCAGGCTGTCCTGCACCTCGACCCGGGAGAGCTCCGTCTGGAAGCTCTGGTTGATCCATCTGATGACGGAGTCGAGGTACTTCGGGAAGTCCTCGACCATGTCGACGATCTGGCCCGCGAGCATCGAGCCGAGGAGTACGACGAAGCCGATGGACGTGACCATGACCGCGAAGAAGACCAGGAAGGTCGCCAGTCCTCGGCGTACGCCACGGGCAGCCATCCGTCCGACAGCCGGCTCGATCGCCAGCGCCAGGAAGAACGCGATCAGGACATTGATCAGCAGCCCGATGAGCTGGTGGAAGGCCCAGCTGCCGAGCTGGAAGCAGGCGTAGAGCGCCAAGGCGAGCACCATGGCGCGCGGCAGCCAGCGGGGCATGCGGGCGTGACCGCTCGCCGTGGCCGCGGGCGCGGCGGGCGGCGCGGCCGGGGGGCTGCCGTCTCCCGCCGTCGCGCCCTGCGCGAACGCGTCGGGGGCTGCGGACGCCTGCCGGGCGGAGCTCTGCTGAGCAGGCATGCCCGGCTTGGCCGCGTCCGGCTTGGTCGTGTCCTGAGTGGAGGTTCCCTGCATGGACGTGTCCTGCGAGGACGTGTCCTGAGCGGTCTTGTCGGTCGGAGGCACCGGGCCAGTGTCGCCTACGGGCCGGGCTTCGTGTTGTCCGGCCCGTATCCCGCCCAGCGTCCCGCCCGCGCCTGGCTCTATAGCTCGCTGTTTGAGCCATACGGCAGGAGAGAAGCCGACGCGGACGGCGGCCAGGTCACGCGGTCGCCGCCCCTTGGCCGGTCACGCTCGGTCGGTCACGCCGGGGCGGTCACCCTCGGCCGACCGCCCCGGAGTACGGCCCGGGCGCTGCTCTCAGCGCTTGTCCGCGGGAACGCCGACCGCCGCGCAGACCCCTCGCCACACGTCCTTGGCCTCCCACCCCGCCGCCAGGGCCTCGTGCACCGTACGACCCCCGAGTTCGGCCATCACATAGTCGCGCGCGAAGGAGTCGGCGTATGCCTGGCCGAAGTGGTCAGCCATCCGCTCCCAGAAAATCGTCAACCGCATGACGCCAGTATCCCGCCCCTAAGGGTGCTGCCGCGTCCGTCCCGCTTGCCGAAAGCCCTTTCCGCCCTACGGTCAGAACATGGCTGGAACCGGAGCAACCCCCGCACCCCCGCTCGCGTCTCCTCTCGCCCGCGCCGAGCACTTCATCTGGCTGACGGCCCGCGTGCTAGAACAGCGCCGGTTCGCGTACCACTTCCTGGGCGGCGCCTCGGACGCCGTCGAGACCGCCCTGGCGGCACATCTCAACGAAGACGGCGGCTATGGGCACGCGCTGGAACCGGATCTGCGCGGTCCGGTCAGCCAGCCGCTGCACACCGCGCACGCGCTGCGCGTCCTGGACTCCATCGGACGCTGCGGCGGGCTGCGCGTCGAGCGGATCTGCCGCTATCTGACCGACGTCTCCACCCACGACGGGGCGCTGCCCGCGATCCACCCGTCCCAGCGCGGCTATCCGGCGGCGCCCTTCCTCTCGATCGTCGACTCGCCGCCGAGCGACCTGCTGGCGACCGGTCCCGTAGTGGGGCTTCTGCACCGCAACCAGGTATGGCACGCGTGGCTGTTCCGGGCCACGGACTTCTGCTGGGCCGCGGTCGACGCGATCGACAAGTCGCATCCGTACGAGATCCAGGCCGCGGTCGCCTTCCTGGACGGCGTTCCGGACCGCTCGCGCGCCGAGGCGGCGGCAGACCGACTGGGCAGGCTGGTGCGCAAGCAGCGGCTGGCGGCGCTGGATCCGGCCCGCCTCGACGACTACCCGGTGGCCTCGGGCTACGCGGAGGGCGAGCACCACTTCCCGTACGACTTCGCCCGCACGCCCCAGTCGCTCGCCCGCCGCTGGTTCACGGACGAGGAGATGGAGCGCTCTCTGGAGCATCTCGCCGGCGAGCAGCTCGAGGACGGCGGCTGGCCGATCCGCTGGCGCGCGTGGGCGCCCGGCACCGCCCTGGAGTCACGGCCGATCGTGACGATCGAGGCCCTGCGGACGCTGCGGGCGCACGGCCGCGCCATCGGCTGAGCGCCGGCTGCGCAAGGCCGCCGCCACGGACGCCGAACACGCGGACACCGAACACACGGCCGCCTCTCGATCGGCCGTCCTCGCCGAGAGTCCGTCCGAGCCGATCGACGAGGACAGTCGATCGGCTCTCCTAGGCTGTTTTCAGCCGCCGAGCGCCCGTACGCCCGCGGTGACCGCCACCGCGGCCCCGACCACGACGAGGAAGGGGGCTCGCAGGACGAGCGCGAGGGCCGCGGCGCCCAGTCCGGCGGCCCGGGCGTCGAGGACGAGCGAGTCGTTCACGCTGAACGTCTGCTGCGCGGTCAGCGCGGCCAGCAGCGCGACGGGCAGCAGGGCGGCCAGCCGCTGGACGAGGGGGCGCTCCAGCGCGTTCGCCGGCACGAGCAGCCCGACGAGCTTCACGAGGTAGCAGCCGACGGCGGTCGCCGCGATCGCGATCCAGATGGTCATCGGTCCTCGCCCTTCGCGTCGTTCGGCCTGCTCAGCCCGTTCACGTCGTCCCTCTCGTCGGCGTCGTTCCCCTCGCCCACGTCACGCACATCGCGTAGGTCTTCCGGCTCGCCGTCCTTCGTCTCGTCGCCGCCCATGGCGCGGCCCTTGAACCACAGCACCGCGGGCGCGGCCAGCGCGGCGACCAGCACCGGCACGCCGGCGGGCAGCACCGGGAGGAAGCCGAGCCCCAGCACGACCGCGAGCCCGGCGACGGCCCGTTCGGTCGTCGTACGCAGCATGGGCGCGAGGAGCGCCAGGAAGACCGCGGGTCCGGCCGCGTCCAGGCCCCAGGCCTGGGTGTCGCCGATGGCCTCGGCCCCCAGCGCCCCGAGGAGCGTGGTGAGGTTCCACAGCACATAGAGCGTCACGCCGGTGACGGTGAACCCGAGGCGGGCACTGCGCCGGGTCGGCTGGGCGAGAGCGACGGCCGTGGTCTCGTCGATGACCCAGTGCGCGGCGAGGGGGCGCAGGGCGCAGGAACCGGGGCAGGGCCAGCAGCTGGGACAGCCGCAGGCCATAGAAGGCGTTGCGCACGCCGAGGAAGAACGCCCCCGCAGCGGCGGTGAGCGGATTGCCCCCGGCGGCTATAGCGCCCACCAGCGCGAACTGCGAGGCGCCGGTGAACACCAGCAGGCTGAGCGCACAGGTCTGCAGGAGGCTGAGTCCCGCTCCCGCGGAGGTCACCCCGAAGGCGAAGCCGGAGAGGCCGACGGCTATACCGACGCCGAGGGCGTCGCGGACGACGGCCGAGTCCGGCTTGGACGGGGGCTCGGTCGCTGTCCGTGTCAGCGGATTCCTGTCTGCGTCACCGGTTGCACGGCCTCCATAGCCGCCCGGCTCGACCGCGCTGCCGTCCGTGTCGCGGGCCGCACGGCCTGCTGCGGGATCCGCCGCGCGAATCCCGTCGTGAATATCTGGCTGAGCTGTCTGTTCTGGCACGTCGGGGACGTTAGTCGGGGCTCTCGCCGATGGTCTTGTACGTTCTTGCGCGCTCTTTGCGATAAGCGCCCGGCGGCACGCCGACGATCCGTGTGAAGTGCCGGTTCAGATGCGGCTGGTCGGTGAAGCCGACGGCGACGGCCGCCTCGGCGGGCGCGGTGCCGACGTCCAGCAGATGGCGTGCGCGCCGTACGCGCGCGTCCGTGAGCCAGGTGTGGGGCGGCATGCCGTACTCCGCCTTGAAGGCCCGCAGCAGCGCGAAAGGACTGGTGCCGAGCTCCTGGGCCAGCCGCTCCAGGGAGGGCGGCTCGGCCATCCGCTCCTCCAGGAGCTGCCGGGCGACGGCTGCCGTGCGGGCGCCGGAGGCGGCGGGCGTACGGGAGGGGAGTGCGCGTCCATAGCGGCCGAGCAGCCGGGCCACGGCCATGCGCAGCAGGCTGTCGGCGGCGAGGGCGTTGCCCTGCTCCGCGGCCTGGTGCACCCCGCGTATCAGCTGGGCGGTCTCCGGGTCTTTCACGATCGTCTCGGCGAATCCGGGGGTGCCGCGGATCGGGGTCACCGCCGCGGCGATGTCGGAGACGAGCTCGACTGAGGGGTAGAGGGTGGAGTAGGTCCAGCCTTCCGGGACGCCGGCCCGGGCGGAGTGCGGCACCTCCGGGTTGATCATGACGACGGTGCCGGGGCCTGCCCGTACGAGGCCGTCCGGCATGCTCACGTCCTCGAGCCCGCCGGTGACCGCGCCGAAGGTGAAGCCCTCGTGGCTGTGGCGGGGGAAGGTGTGCCGGACGTATCGGGCCCGCAGCAGGTCGAGGCCCGGCAGCTCCTCGTGCTGCCAGTGCCTCGCCCACTCGTGCTCGTGTTCCGTCAGCCGCCCCATGCAGCCATTGTGCGCCGTCGGCCGCGCCCCTGACCTGGACGTCCATGGCCTGGACCCTGATTGTCAGTGGTGCGGTGCACGATGGGGGACATGGCTGGCACCGCGCTCGACTCCTTCTCCTCCGCGACCCGCGCCTGGTTCACGGGGGCCTTCAACGCGCCCACCGCCGCGCAGGAAGGCGCCTGGCGGGCCATCGCGGAGGGCTCGGACGTGCTGGTGGTCGCGCCGACCGGCTCCGGCAAGACCCTCGCCGCATTCCTCGCCGCCCTGGACCAGCTGACGTCCACGCCCCCGCCAGCGGACGCGAAGAAGCGCTGCCGCGTGCTGTACGTGTCGCCGCTCAAGGCCCTGGCGGTCGATGTGGAGCGCAACCTGCGCAGCCCGCTCACCGGAATCCGGCAGGAGTCCGTGCGGCTCGGGCTGCCCGAGCCGGAGGTGCGGGTGGGCATCCGCTCGGGCGACACCCCGCCCGCCGAGCGGCGGTCGCTGGCCTCCAAGCCGCCGGACATCCTGATCACCACGCCCGAGTCGCTGTTCCTGATGCTCACCTCCTCGACGCGGGAGGCCCTGTCGGGCATCGAGACGGTGATCCTGGACGAGGTGCACGCCGTCGCGGGGACCAAGCGCGGTGCGCATCTGGCGCTGTCGCTGGAGCGGCTCGACGAGCTGCTGCCGCGTCCGGCCCGGCGGATCGGCCTGTCGGCGACGGTACGGCCGGTGGACGAGGTGGCCCGCTATCTCTCGCCGCAGCGCAAGGTGGAGATCGTCCAGCCGCCCTCCGGCAAGGAGTTCGACCTCTCCGTCGTCGTTCCGGTGGAGGATCTGGGCGAGCTCGCCGGCTCCCCCGCCACCGAGTCCGACCCGGGCGAGAAGCCGTCGATCTGGCCGCATGTGGAGGAGCGGATCGCCGACCTCGTCCAGGCGCACCGCTCCACGATCGTCTTCGCCAACTCCCGGCGCCTGGCGGAGCGGCTGTGCAACCGCCTCAATGAGATCGCGTACGAGCGAACCATGGGCGAGGCGCTGCCCGAGGGCGGTCCGCCGGCGGAGGTGATGGCCCAGTCCGGCGCCGCGCGCGGCGCGCCGGCCCTGCTCGCCCGCGCGCACCACGGCTCGGTCTCCAAGGAGCAGCGGGCCCTGGTCGAGGAGGACCTGAAAGCGGGCCGGCTGCCCGCCGTGGTGGCCACCTCCAGCCTGGAGCTGGGCATCGACATGGGCGCGGTCGACCTGGTCGTCCAGGTCGAGTCGCCGCCGTCCGTCGCCTCCGGCCTGCAGCGGGTGGGCCGCGCGGGACACCAGGTGGGCGCGGTCTCCACAGGCGTCGTCTTCCCCAAATACCGGGGCGACTTGGTGCAGGCGGCCGTGGTCACCGAGCGGATGCGCACCGGCTCCATCGAGTCGCTGCGCATTCCGTCGAACCCGCTGGACGTGCTGGCGCAGCAGCTGGTCGCCATGGTCGCCCTGGACACCTGGCAGGTCGACGACCTGCTCGCCCTGACGCGCCGGGCGGCGCCGTTCGCCTCGCTCCCCGAGTCCGCGTTCACCGCCGTCCTCGACATGCTCGCCGGGCGCTATCCCTCCGACGCGTTCGCCGAGCTGCGCCCACGCGTGGTGTGGGACCGCGTAGCGGGCACGGTCACCGGCCGACCCGGCGCCCAGCGCCTCGCCGTCACCTCCGGCGGCACCATCCCCGACCGCGGCCTGTTCGGCGTCTTCCTGGCCGGGGCCGACCCGAAGAAGGGCGGCGGCCGGGTCGGCGAGCTCGACGAGGAGATGGTGTACGAGTCCCGGGCGGGCGACGTCTTCACCCTGGGCACCACCTCGTGGCGGATCGAGGACATCACCCGCGACCGCGTCCTGGTCACTCCCGCGCCCGGGGTGCCGGGTCGGCTCCCGTTCTGGAAGGGCGACCAGCTGGGCCGGCCGCTGGAACTGGGCCGCGCGGTGGGCGCGTTCCTGCGCGAGGTGGGCGGCCTGTCCCAGGAGGACGCCCGGCTGCGGCTGCTGGCCGCCGGTCTGGACGCCTGGGCCGCTGACAACGTGCTGGCCTATCTCGACGAGCAGCGCCAGTCCTGCGGCCATGTCCCCGACGACCGGACGATCCTGGTCGAGCGGTTCCGGGACGAGCTGGGCGACTGGCGGGTCGTGATCCATTCGCCGTTCGGGGCGCAGGTGCACGCCCCCTGGGCGCTGGCGCTGGGGGCGCGTCTCGCCGAGCGCTATGGCATGGACGCCCAGGTGATGCACGCCGACGACGGGATCGTGCTGCGGCTGCCGGACGCGGATCTGATGGGCCTGGACCTCCTCGACCAGGAACCCGTTCACCTCGACGCGGCCTATGACAGCGAGCAGGCGCCCATCGGCGCGGCGGACGCCGTCTTCGACAAGGGCGAGATCAGCCAGGTCGTCACCGACCAGGTGGGCGGCTCCGCGCTGTTCGCCTCCCGGTTCCGCGAGTGCGCGGCCCGGGCGCTGCTGCTGCCGCGGCGCAGCCCGGGCAAGCGGACCCCGCTGTGGCAGCAGCGCCAGCGCGCGGCCCAGCTGCTTCAGGTGGCGAGCGAGTTCGGCTCCTTCCCGATCGTCCTCGAAGCGGTCCGCGAGTGCCTACAGGACGTCTTCGACGTCCCCGGGCTCACCGAGCTGATGGGCGACATCGAGTCCCGCCGGGTCCGGCTGGTGGAGGTCACGACCGCCGAGCCGTCGCCGTTCGCCCGCTCCCTGCTGTTCGGCTACGTCGCCCAGTTCCTGTACGAGGGCGACTCGCCGCTCGCCGAGCGCCGGGCCGCCGCGCTCTCCCTGGACTCGCGGCTGCTCGCCGAACTGCTGGGCCAGGCCGAGCTGCGCGAGCTGCTCGACCCCGAGGTCCTGACCGAGCTGGAGCGGGAGCTGCAGTGGCTCACCGAGGACCGGCGGATCAAGGACGCCGAGGGCGTCGCCGACCTGCTGCGGATCCTCGGCCCGCTCACCGACGCGGAGCTGGCCGAGCGCGGGAGCGACCCGCGGTGGCCCCAGGCGCTGGCCGCCGCGCGCCGGGCCATCCAGGTGCGGATCGCGGGCGCCGACCACTGGGCGGCGATCGAGGACGCGGGCCGACTCCGCGACGCGCTGGGGACGGCCCTCCCGGTAGGCGTCCCCGAGGCCTTCACCGAGCCGGTCAAGGACCCGCTCGGCGACCTCCTCGCCCGCTTCGCGCGTACGCACGGCCCGTTCACCTCCACCCAGGCCGCCGCCCGCTTCGGTCTCGGCGCAGCCGTCACCGACGGGGCGCTGCATCGGCTCGCCGCCGCCGGGCGCGTGGTCCAGGGCGAGTTCCACCCCTCCGGCATCGGGCAGGAGTGGTGCGACGCGGCCGTGCTGCGCCGGCTGCGCCGCCGTTCGCTGGCAGCGCTGCGCCAGGAGCTGGAGCCGGCGCCGCCGGCGGCGCTCGCCTCCTTCCTCCCGCAGTGGCAGCACCTGGGCAGCAACAGCCTGCGCGGCATCGACGGGCTCGCGCGCGCCGTGGAGCAGCTCCAGGGCACCGCGGTCCCCGCCTCGGCGCTGGAGAAGCTGATCCTCCCGTCCCGCGTCCTGGGGTACGCCCCCACGCTCCTGGACGAGCTGACCACGACGGGCGAGGTCGTCTGGGCCGGAGCGGGCTCGCTGCCCGGCAAGGACGGGTGGATCTCCCTCTACCTCGCGGACGCCGCCCCGCTGCTGCTGCCCCCGCCGCACCCGCTGGAGCTCTCCGCCCTCCACGAGTCGGTCCTCAGCGCGCTCGCCCCCGGGTACGGCCTGTTCTTCCGCCAGATCGCCGACCAGATCCGCGCCACCACGCACCCCGACGCCGCAGACCCCCAGATCGCCGACGCCGTCTGGGACCTGGCCTGGTCGGGCCGGCTCACCAACGACACCCTGGCCCCGCTGCGCTCGCTGCTCGGCTCGGGCCGCACGGCGGGCTCGACCGCCCACCGCGCCAAGCGCACCGTGCCCCGCGGGCGCTATGGCAGCCTCACGGCGGCGGCCCGCCCCGCCTCCCGCACCGGCCCGCCGACCGTCTCCGGACGCTGGTCCCTGCTCCCGACCCTCGAACCCGACCCGACGCACCGGGCGCACGCACTGGCCCGCACCCTTCTGGACCGCCATGGGGTGGTGACCCGGGGCGCGGTGGCGGCCGAGGGCGTGGAGGGCGGGTTCTCCGCGACGTACCGCATCCTGTCGGCCTTCGAGGACAGCGGGCAGGCGCGCCGAGGCTATGTCGTGGAGGGGCTGGGCGCGGCCCAGTTCGCCATGGACGGCGCGGTGGACCGCCTGCGCGCGGCCGCCAACGCCAAGGACCGGGCCGACGTGCAGAGCGCGCCGCGCGCCCTGGTGCTGGCCGCAGCCGACCCCGCCAACGCCTATGGAGCCGCGCTGCCCTGGCCCGAGCCCCCGACCGACGCGGGCCACAAGCCGGGCCGCAAAGCGGGCTCCCTGGTCGTGCTGGTCGACGGAGAGCTCACGCTGTACATGGAGCGGGGCGGCAAGACCCTTCTCGCCTGGGCGACCGAACCGGACGACCCAGCCCTGCACGCCGCCGCCGAAGCCCTCGCCTCCGCGGCCCGCGCGGGCGCGCTGGGCACCGTCACGGTGGAGCGGGCCAACGGCGCGTCGGCGCTGACCTCCCCGTTGGCGCGCTCCCTGGAGACCGCCGGCTTCCACGCCACCCCGAGGGGGCTACGGCTGCGGCCTTGATCACCAGAGCGCTCCCTCCCGGGCCGCCGCTCCGCGTGGGCGTCGAAGGCGAGTGGACATCGAATCCGCGTGGACGTCGAAGGCGAGGGCGCCGTGCACCGGCCGACCCGTGCACCGGCCGACCGGGGACCGCCCACACCCCCCCACCCCGCCGTCGTCGCGCATCATGGATGCCATGCCCGAAGGAGACACCGTCTGGCTGACCGCCAAGCGTCTGGACACGGCTCTCGCCGGCCGGACGCTGACCCGGTCCGACCTGCGAGTCCCGCGGTTCGCCACCGCCGACCTCACCGGCCGGACCGTCGCCGACGTCACCCCGCGCGGCAAACACCTCCTCACCCGCATCGAGGGCGGTCTCACCCTCCACTCGCACCTGCGGATGGACGGCGCCTGGCAGGTGTACGACCCGGGCGCCCGCTGGCGCGGCCCGAGCCACCAGATCCGGGCGATCCTCGGCAACGCCGAGCACACTGCGGTCGGCTACCGCCTGCCGGTGCTGGAGCTGCTGCGGACCCAGGACGAGGAGAAGGTCGTGGGCCACCTCGGACCGGATCTGCTGGGCCCGGACTGGGACCCGGACACGGCACGTGACAATCTGCTCGCCGACCCCTCCCGCGCCCTCGGCGAGGCCCTGCTCGACCAGCGCAATCTGGCTGGGATCGGCAACGTCTACAAGTCCGAGCTGGCCTTCCTGGCCCGCGTCACGCCCTGGCTCCCCGTCGGCGAGCTCCCCGAGACGGTCCCCGAGCGGCTCATGGCCACCGCGCACCGGCTCCTGGAGAGGAACAAGAGCACCTTCGAACGCCAGACCACCCCGACCGACCGCAGCGTGCCGGCCGGTCCCCGCCGCGGCCCTCTCGGCCCCCGGCTGTACGTCTACGGCCGTGCGGACCAGCCGTGCCTGCGCTGCGGCGCCCTCATCCGCAGAGCCCAACAGGGTGACGGCAACGCCGAACGCGTCACCTACTGGTGCCCGGGCTGCCAGTCAGGCCCCTCGGGACCCACCGCCTGACGACGGCGCACGCGGCCCCTCGAAGTGGGGCGCGCCGACGGCGAGCCTGAAGGCGGCGACGGCGCCCGCCCCCGCCCCGACGACGGCGAGCCCGCGACGACGCTCACGCCCGCCCCGGCAACGCCCTAAGCGCCGCAGCCCGCCCACGGCACCCTCCCGGCCGGCCCGCCCGGCCCGCGCTCCCGGCCCCCGGTCGATCTCGGCCCGACCCAGCCCGCGCTCCCGTCGGGGCCCGCCCGACCCACGCTCCCGGCCCGGCCCCGGTCGATCCCGCCCGCGCCCCACTCCCCCAGCCGCGCACCCCCAGCCGAGCCCCCCCAGAACCCAGAACCCACCCACCAGTTGACGACCCGTCAGCTCCAGTCGTACCGTCCCCGCATGCCACTGCTGAAGGCGTACGACCTCACCGGCCGCACCGCGTTCGTCACCGGCGCGGCCAGCGGCATAGGCCGGGCCGCCGCGCTGCTGCTCGCCGAGGCGGGCGCCGCCGTGCACTGTGCGGACCTCGACGAGAAGGGCCTCGACGAGACCCGGGAGCTCATCGCGGAATCGGGGGGCGAGGCCCACGTCCACCCCCTCGACGTCGCCGACCGCGCACAGGTCAGAGCCGCCGTCGCGGCCGCGGGCGGCCTCGTCGACATCGTGGCCGCCATAGCGGGGATCATGCACACCAGCTCCGTGCTGGAGACCAGGGACGAGGACCTCGACCGCGTTCTCGCGGTCAACTTCAAGGGCGTTCTGCACACCTGCCAGGAGACCGCCCGCGCCATGATCGCCGCGGGCTCGCCCGGCTCCATCGTCACTATGGCGTCCGGCGCCGTGGACGCGGCCCAGGCCGGCCTGCTCTGCTACAGCGCCGCCAAGGCCGCCGTCGTCCAGCTCACCAAGACCCTGGCGACCGAGCTCGGCCCGCACTCCATACGCGTCAACGCCGTCGCGCCCGGCTGGGTCCGCACCGCCATGACCGACCGTCATGACGCGGAGCTTCAGCACCAGACCGAGGCGGGGATGGTGCGGATGTCCCCGCTCCGCCGCGTCGGCGAGCCCGAGGACGTCGCCCACGCCGTCCTGTATCTGGCGTCCGAGGCGTCGTCCTTCACGACAGGCCAGATCCTGCGCCCGAACGGCGGTGTCGCGATGCCCTGGTGACAGGGCGTCTCGATGTCCTGGCGACAGACCGGGGCGCGGCCACATGGACCGGCAGCAGGCTCAGCCCCCAGCCGCCCGCGACCATCGCTCCCTCGACGAGCCCCGCCTGCTCGGGCACGAGGGCCAGCCGCAGCACGGCCCACCACCACAGCACGCCGGCCACGACCCCGAGGACGACCGCAGACACCACGGCGACCCCGCGCACCGCCATAGCCGCCTCCTCCGGTTCACGCCACTCCGGCCGGTTCACGCTAGTGCGACGGGATCATCTGCCGTCAGGGCGCACGCGGTGCAGGTCCGGCGCACCGGAGCACGGCGCCGCCCGCCGAGAGGCACGACAAGAGCTCTCTCTCGCCCCACGCGCCCCACGTGCGCACCCACCGGCCGAGCGTCCCCTCGCACGCGAGGCGCCGCCCGCCCGATGGATTCCACCTACCCGCGTCCCAACGAGGCCCGCATCCCGGCCGCCCCGATTCCGCATTCCCGGCTGCCCCGAACTCGCG
Organism: Streptomyces sp. NPDC051907; assembly: GCF_040681075.1. Lineage (NCBI taxonomy): Bacteria > Bacillati > Actinomycetota > Actinomycetes > Kitasatosporales > Streptomycetaceae > Streptomyces > Streptomyces sp. NPDC051907. Next base: position 21,844 of record NZ_JBFAYB010000084.1, read on the forward strand.
CCCAGGGCCGCCCCGCGTCCCGCCTACGCGCTCTCCGCCTGGAACATCCAGGCATGCTTCTCAAGGTCCGCGGTCAGCGTGATCAGCATGTCCTGGCTGACGGGATCGGGGTCCGCGGTCGCCTCGATCCGCTCCCGCATCCGCACGACCACCGCGCCGAGCGCGTCCACCAGGATCTGCACGGCGTCGACGTCCTTGACCCATCCCTCGGGCACCGCGCCGATCGCGCTCTGCTTGGCCACGGTCGCGGCCCGCCCGTCCGGCGTCACGCCGATCGCGGACGCCCGCTCGGCCACGATGTCGGAGTGCTGCCGAGCCGTGTCCACGACCTCGTCGAGCTGCAGATGAACGGACCTGAAGCGCGGGCCGACCACGTTCCAGTGCACCTGCTTCGCCACCAGCGAGAGATCCACCAGATCGACGAGCGCGCCGCGCAGGGCGTCGCCCACCGTCTTGAGGTCCGCATCGGACAAGGGGCTCTTCACGACAGACATCCGTGTCCTCCATCCGGTTCTCAGGCATCCGGTTCTCAGATACCTGTCACGATGGCACAGCTACCCCGAACAGGACATTCGGCACCTCAGACCGCCAGATCATCGGAAGAGAACCGGCAGACCACCGGGAGAGAACCGGAAGAGCAGCCGAGAAGAGGCGGAAGAGCAGCAGAAAACGCCGCAGAGAAGGACGCGGAGAACACGCAGAGAAGCCCCGCGGACACAGCTGAGCCCCGACTGGTCGCAGTGGACCAACCGGGGCTCAACCGTACAAACCAAGCCGTGCAGAGCCGTACGGATCAGGCGGCGACGACGTCGACCGCCTCCGCAGGCGCCTTGATCGTCACCCGCTCCGTCGGCACACCCGCCACCGACGTCACGGAGACGGAATTGAGCATCGGGCGTACTGGCGCAGGCACCGGCTCACTCGCCGCTGCCGACTCGGCCAGCTCGGCCAGCGACAGCTCGTCGCTCACTTCACGCATGAGCTCGGACATCCGTACGTCAAGCGCGTCGCAGATCGCGGAGAGCAGCTCGGAGGATGCCTCCTTCTGCCCCCGTTCCACCTCGGAGAGATAGCCGAGCGATACTCGGGCGGACGAGGAGACTTCGCGCAGAGTACGGCCCTGGCGCTGGCGCTGCCGACGCAGCACGTCACCCAGCAGGCGACGGAGCAGAATCATCGGTGGCTCCCTCCTCGGACCGCGTAGCCGCATCCTTCACGCCCCACCGTACCGCCTCGCGCCGCGGCCGTGCGGGGAGCGATGTCGTGTTCACTCAGGGCTGCAAACATCAAGTCCCCCCGTTCTGTTCCGTATCCTGTGTCCGCGCATTCTCGTGCAGTTCGCCGGAGAGCAGGTCGAGCACTCTCCGTACACTCTCTCTACGGATTTCCGCCCGGCTCCCGTTCAATCGCAGCGCGGCTGCTTTCCTTTGGCCCAGCGGCCCGGCGACGGCCACGAAGACCGTCCCCACAGGCTGTCCGTCCTGCGGCTCCGGCCCGGCCACACCGGTGGTCGAGATCCCCCAGGCGGCGCCGAGCATCCCCCGTACCCCGGCCGCCATCTGCTGTGCGACCTCGGGATCGACAGCTCCGCGCTCCGCCAGGAGGGTTCCGTCGACTTTCAGGAGGTCCCTCTTGAGAGTGGTTGCGTACGCCGTGACGGACCCGAGGAAGGTCCGGGAGGCTCCGGGGACGGACGTCAGCTCGGCGGCCACCAGACCGCCTGTGAGGGACTCGGCGACCGCCAGGGTCTCGCCACGCTCCGCAAGCAGCGCCAGCACCCGCTCCGCCGCGCCGCCGCCCCCGTCGCCGCGGTTCACCGCTCGCTGCCCGCCGCGGCCCGCTCCTCGGCGAGCCCCTTGCGCCTCAGCACGATCGCCTGCCGCACGTAGTCGAGGCCGGTGACGACCGTCAGCAGGACGGCCACCGCCATCACCCAGAAGCGCAGGGTGGCCAGTGGACCGGTCAGCGCGAGGACGTACATCCCCACCGCCGTGCCCTGCGCGAGGGTCTTCATCTTGCCGCCGCGGCTGGCCGGAATGATTCCGTGCCGGATCACCCAGAACCGCATCAGCGTGATCCCGAGCTCGCGGAAGAGGATGACGCCGGTCACCCACCACGGCAGGTCGCCGAGCGCCGAGAGGCAGATCAGTCCGGCGGCCATGATCGCCTTGTCGGCGATCGGGTCTGCGATCTTCCCGAAGTCGGTGACCAGGTTGTACGTGCGCGCCAGATGCCCGTCGAAGATGTCGGTGATCATGGCGACCGCGAACGCCGCCCACGCCCAGGCGCGCCAGGCCGGGTCGTAGCCGCCGTCCTGGAGCATGAGCACGACGAACGCCGGCACGAGGACCAGCCGCACCATGGTCAGGATGTTGGCGATGTTCCACAGGCTGGCCTGATTGACGGCCGCGGCGCCCAGCTTGCCGCCGGGAGCCGGCCTACCGGTTCCGCCCGCCGCGGATGCCGGCACTCCCGTCATCTGCCCGCCTCCTCGCCCAGACATTCGGCCACCAGGTCGACGCCCTCCGTGCCCACGACCTTCGCCACGACCATACGGCCGGGCACGAGGCCGTCGCTCTCCACGAAGACCACCTGTCCGTCCGTCTCCGGCGCCTGGTGCGCGGCGCGGCCCACAGCGCCGTCCTCGCCGTCCACGGACTCGACCAGCACCTCCAGGGTCTCGCCGAGACGCTCCTCCGCGCGCTGCGCGGTGAGCTCCTCCGCGAGCCGCGACAGGTGCTCCAGGCGCTCGGCGATCACGTCAGCGTCCAGCTTGCCCTCGTAGGAGACGGCCTCGGTGCCGTCCTCGTCGGAGTAGCCGAAGACGCCGATGGCGTCCAGGCGCGCGCCGGTGAGGAAGCGTTCCAGCTCGGCGAAGTCCGCCTCGCTCTCGCCGGGGAAGCCGACGATGAAGTTGGAGCGCACGCCGGCCTGCGGTGCCTTGCCGCGGATCGTCTCCAGCAGCTCAAGGAACCGCTCGGTGTCGCCGAAGCGCCGCATGGCGCGCAGCACTCCGGGCGCGGAGTGCTGGAACGACAGGTCGAAGTAGGGCGCGATCTTCTCGGTCGACGTGAGCACGTCGATGAGGCCCGGGCGCATCTCGGCGGGCTGGAGGTAGCTGACGCGGACGCGCTCGATGCCGTCGACGGCGGCGAGCTCCGGCAGGAGGGTCTCCAGCAGCCGGATGTCCCCGAGGTCCTTGCCGTACGAGGTGTTGTTCTCGGAGACCAGCATGACCTCCTTGACGCCCTGCTCGGCCAGCCAGCGGGTCTCGCCCAGCACGTCGCTCGGCCGGCGGGAGACGAAGGAGCCGCGGAAGGAGGGGATGGCGCAGAAGGAGCAGCGCCGGTCGCAGCCGGAGGCGAGCTTCACCGAGGCCACGGGGCTGGCGCCCAGCCTGCGGCGCAGCGGCGCGCGCGGCCCGGACACGGGAGCGACCCCCTCCGGCAGGTCCTCGGGGGCCGGGGCGATCTCCCCGTGGCCCGGCAGGGCCACGTCGGAGACGGCCTCCTGCCGCTCGACCGGGCTCAGCGGCAGCAGCTTGCGGCGGTCGCGCGGGGTGTGGGCGGCGTGGTGGCCGCCGCTGAGGATGGTCTGCAGACGGTCGGAGATGTCGGCGTAGTCGTCGAAGCCGAGCACGCCGTCGGCCTCGGGCAGCGCCTCGGCGAGCTCCTTGCCGTAACGCTCGGCCATGCAGCCGACGGCGACCACCGCCTGGGTTCTGCCGTGGTCCTTCAGATCATTGGCTTCGAGGAGGGCGTCGACGGAGTCCTTCTTGGCGGCCTCGACGAACCCACAGGTGTTGACGACTGCGACGTCCGCGTCGGCGGCTTCCTCGACGAGCTCCCAGCCGTCCGCTGCCAAGCGGCCTGCGAGCTCCTCCGAGTCCACCTCGTTACGGGCGCAGCCAAGAGTGACAAGGGCGACGGTACGGCGTTCGGGCATGGGCTCAAGACTACTTTGTCCTGGCCCACGCCCCCGCCGCGAGGGCGCTCGGCCGCCGGGGCCCTGGTGTGGCTAGCCGACCTCGGGGTCGCCCTTGGTGTAGGAGAGCCGCTCGACCTGGCCCGATTCGAACTGGTCGTCGACCCTCTTGCCATTGACGAACAGCTCGATCGCCCCGGCGTTCCCGAGGATCAGGTCGACCCGCTCGTCGTCCTGGAAGGTCTTGGACTCGCCCTTGAGGAGCAGTCCGTCGAAGAGCAGCTTGCCGTTGTGCGACTTGGCCGAGATCCAGCTCTTGTCGTCCATGGCCGACAGCTTCACCGTCACCTTGTCCTTCGGCACCGCCGCGATGGCGCTGTCGGAGGGCTCGGGCTTGGGATCGACCGGCTTGGCCGGCGTCGGCTTGGCCGGGCTGGGCTTCTTGTCGGGCGCGGGGCCCTCGGCGACGCGGTTGTTCTGCTTGCCCTCGTCGCCGTCGAAGAGGGTGAAGCCGACGAAGCCGATCACGGCGACGATCGCCGCGACCATGGCGGCCGTCCAGTTGGGGCGGCGCGGTTCGGGGCGGATGCGCTCGGCTTCGAACAGCGGCGCGGCAGGCGTCGGCGAAGGGCGCCCGCCGTGATCGTCGTCGTACTGTTCGACGAGCGGATCGGGGTCGATCCCGACGGCGCGCGCGAGCGTGCGGATGTGCCCGCGGGCGTAGACGTCGCCGCCGCACCGCGAGAAGTCGTCCTGCTCGATGCCGTGCACGATGGGGATGCGCACCCGGGTGGAGGAGCTGACCTCGTCAACGGTCAGACCTGCGTCGATGCGAGCTTGCTGGAGCACACGACCGATCGAAGGCCGGTCGTCCTCGAGAGAAGGCCGGTCGTCGTCGGGGGAGTTGCCGATGGACACGGGGGCGCCTTTCGAGCGTGTAGCCACCTGCTGGAGGTTCAGTCTATGGGTGGTACGAAAGGGTGGGGCAACCGGGCGGAGGGTGTTTGTACGCCATCAGAATGGCCGGACGTGATAACCGGACACCGTGATGGCCCGTAATGGTGGGACATGGGTCTGTCCCTCCCTCCAACTTGACGTACGCCTAAGGGAAACGGTTGCCCGCCAAACCCTTACGAATGAGACTCCCCCCGGATCACGGCGAGCACTCCATCCAATTCGTCGGGCTTGACGAGCACGTCACGCGCCTTGGAGCCCTCGCTGGGCCCCACGATGTTCCGGGACTCCATGAGGTCCATCAGCCGTCCGGCCTTGGCGAAGCCCACCCGCAGCTTCCGCTGGAGCATGGACGTCGACCCGAACTGGGTGGAGACGACCAGCTCGGCGGCCTGGCACAGCAGATCGAGGTCGTCGCCGATGTCCTCGTCGATCTCCTTCTTCTGCTTCGTGCCGACCACGACGTCCTCGCGGAAGACCGGCGCCATCTGATCCTTGCAGTGCTGGACGATCGCCGCGACCTCGTCCTCGGTGACGAAGGCGCCCTGCATACGCGTCGGCTTGTTCGCGCCCATGGGCAGGAAGAGCCCGTCGCCCTTGCCGATCAGCTTCTCCGCGCCCGGCTGGTCGAGGATGACCCGGCTGTCTGCGAGCGAGGACGTCGCGAAGGCGAGCCGGGAGGGCACGTTCGCCTTGATCAGACCGGTGACGACGTCGACCGAGGGCCGCTGGGTGGCCAGCACCAGGTGGATGCCGGCGGCGCGGGCCAGCTGGGTGATCCGGACGATCGCGTCCTCGACGTCGCGGGGCGCCACCATCATCAGGTCCGCGAGCTCGTCCACGATGACCAGCAGATACGGGTACGGGGTGAGCTCGCGCTCGCTGCCCTCGGGCGCCTTGACCTTCCCGTTCCTTATGGCCTGGTTGAAGTCGTCGATATGGCGGTACCCGTACGCGGCGAGGTCGTCGTAGCGCAGGTCCATCTCCCGCACGACCCACTGGAGCGCCTCGGCGGCCCGCTTGGGGTTGGTGATGATCGGCGTGATCAGGTGCGGAATGCCCTCGTACGCGGTGAGCTCGACCCGCTTGGGGTCGACGAGCACCATCCGCACGTCCTCCGGGGTCGCCCGCACCATGACGGAGGTGATCAGGCAGTTGATGCAGGAGGACTTGCCGGACCCGGTCGCTCCGGCCACCAGCACGTGCGGCATCTTGGCGAGGTTGGCCATCACATAGCCGCCCTCGACGTCCTTGCCGAGCGCGACCAGCATCGGGTGGTCGTCCTCGGCGGCGTCGGCGAGGCGCAGCACGTCGCCGAGGTTGACCATCTCGCGGTCGGTGTTCGGGATCTCGATGCCGACCGCGGACTTGCCCGGGATCGGGGAGATGATCCGTACGTCCGGGCTGGCGACGGCGTACGCGATGTTCTTGGTCAGCGCGGTGATGCGCTCGACCTTGACGGCCGGGCCGAGCTCCACCTCGTAGCGGGTGACCGTCGGACCGCGGGTGAAGCCGGTGACCGCCGCGTCGACCTTGAACTCCATGAAGACGTTGCTGAGGGAGGCGACGACGGCGTCGTTGGCGGCGCTGCGGGTCTTGCCGGGGCCGCCGCGCTCCAGCAGGTCGAGGGAGGGCAGCGAGTAGGTGATGTCCCCGGCGAGCTGGAGCTGCTCGGCGCGCGCGGGGAGCGGCTGGGAGGCCTCCCGGGCGGGCTTGGTCAGATCCGGCACGGAGGCGCTCGCCGCGGGCTCCTTCGCGGCGGCCTTCTCGGCCGCCGGACGCGGAGCCTCTCGCTCGCCGGCCTCGCGGGCCGACGGGACGGGCGACGCCGCCCGCTCCCGCTCGGCGGTGACGTCCCGGGTCAGGTCGGCGACGATCGGCGAGGGCGGCATGCCGTTCAGCACGGCGCCGTCCAGCGCGGCGGCCGCGGCGGCCGCCACGTCCACGGCGTCCATCGGGCGCCCCATGGGCGGCTGCACGGAGGTCCTGCGCGGTCGCCTCCGCTGGGAGAGCGCCTCCTGCTCCGCCTCGTCGGGGTCGTACTCGCCGGCTTCGCTCCGGCGCGCGGAGGAGCGCCTGCCGCGCGCGGGCGGCGCCTCGCGCCACTGGTCGTCGTACTGCTCGTCGTAGGCGTCCTCGCCGTCCGCCCCCGGCTCGTACGCCGGCTCGACGATCCCCAGCTTGGAGCCGAGCAGGCGCAGCCGCTGCGGGATCGCGGTGACGGGCGTCGCGGTGACGACGAGAAGGCCGAAGACGGTGAGCAGGACGAGCAGCGGTACGGCGAGCACCTCGCCCATCATGAAGATCAGCGGCTTGGAGGCGGCCCAGCCGATCAGCCCGCCCGCGTCCTGCATCGCGTCGGTGCCCTCGGCGCGGCCCGGCGAGCCGCAGGCGATGTGCACTTGTCCGAGCACGCCGATGACCAGCGCGGAGAGGCCGATGACGATACGGCCGTTCGCCTCCGGCTTCTCGGGATGGAGGATCAGGCGTACGGCGATGACGCCCAGCAGTATCGGCGCGAGCAGGTCGAGCCGGCCGAAGGACCCGGTGACCAGCATCTCGACGAGGTCGCCGACCGGGCCGCGGAGATTGGCCCAGGTGCCCGCGGCCACGATCAGCGCCAGACCGAGCAGCAGCAGCGCCAGACCGTCCTTGCGGTGCGCGGGGTCAAGTCCCTTGGCGCCGCGCCCTATGCCGCGGAACATCGCGCCCACGGCGTGCGCGAGGCCGAGCCAGAGGGCGCGCGCGAGGCGGTACACGCCCCCGGTGGGCGAGGGCGCCGGTTTCGGCGCGGGCTTCTTCGCCGCCGCCTTCTTGGCGGGCGGCTTCTTCGCGGGCGCGGCCTTCTTCGCGGCCGCTGCCTTGGGGGCCGCCTTCTTGGCGGGCGCCGCCTTCTTCGCCGCGCCGGTCGTACGGCCGGCGCGCGGCTTCGCGGTGCCCGCCGCGCCCTGGGAACCGTTGCCGGACGTACGTGAGGCCATGGTGGTGAGGTTACCGGTGTCGACGGCAGTGGCAACGTGTGCCTACTGCTTCACCCGTTCGTGTCGTCGCGGTCAGGCGGGAAGCTGACGCCTTCTCAAGCACCGGGCCGCGGTTCAGTTCTGCGAGGGGAGGGTAGGGGTGCCGCCGCCGGTTCCGGGCTCCAGTGCGTCGAGCGCACGGCGCAGACCGGTCAGCTTGCGCTCCAGGTGAGCCGCGGTGGCCACGGCCGCCGCGTCCGCCGAGTCGTCGTCGAGCTGTTTGGAGAGGGCTTCGGCCTGCTCCTCAACTGCCGCGAGCCGCGCGGACAGTTCGGCCAGCAGCCCCGCGGGCTCCTTGGAGTCGCCCGCGCCGGTGTGACCGCCGCCCTCCAGCTGGAGGCGCAGCAGGGCGGCCTGCTCGCGCAGCTGGCAGTTCTTCATGTACAGCTCGACGAACACCGAGACCTTGGCGCGCAGCACCCATGGGTCGAACGGCTTGGAGATGTAGTCGACGGCGCCCGCGGCGTAGCCCCGGAAGGTGTGGTGCGGGCCGTGGTTGATGGCCGTGAGGAAGATGATCGGGATGTCCCGGGTCCGCTCCCGCCGCTTGATGTGCGCGGCCGTCTCGAATCCGTCCATGCCCGGCATCTGGACGTCCAGCAGAATGACCGCGAAGTCGTCCGTCAGCAGCGCTTTGAGCGCCTCCTCCCCTGACGATGCCCGCACCAGTGTCTGATCGAGCGCCGAGAGGATGGCCTCCAGCGCCAGCAGATTCTCCGGCCGGTCATCGACCAGGAGGATCTTGGCCTTCTGCACCATGGCCCGTCCTCCTCGCCCCGGAAGTGCACCGGGCGCCGCCCCAGGGGACGACTCCCTTGCGCCGCCCGTCCTTGTGCCGGTCATGGTAGCCGCACCCCGCCTGTCGCCACACCCTGTCACCGCGATGTCACTGTGCACGTAGCAGAAACGTAGCGGGAGACCAGAAGGTTCCCCGAATACCGCCGTCTCACACGCCGTCGGCCACAGTCTGTCAGCAACTCATCAGGATCCACTCCGCCATCGATCACTCCCCGCGCATCCATTGCTCCATCACCGAGAGCAGGTGATCGGGATCAACCGGCTTGGTGACATAGTCGGAAGCTCCCGATTCGATGGCCTTCTCGCGGTCCCCCTTCATCGCCTTCGCGGTGAGCGCGATGATCGGCAGCCCGGCGAACTGCGGCATCCGACGAATCGCAGTTGTCGTGGCATACCCGTCCATCTCGGGCATCATGATGTCCATCAGTACGACCGTCACATCGTCGTGCTGTTCCAGGACTTCGATGCCCTCCCGCCCGTTCTCCGCGTACAGCACCGACAGGCCGTGCTGCTCCAGCACGCTGGTGAGCGCGAAGACGTTGCGGATGTCGTCGTCGACGATCAGCACCTTCTCGCTGTCGAAGGCGAAGGTGCGCCGCTGCTCCGGCGCCTCCTGCGGCGCGCTCGCCGTGCTCCAGGGCTCCTGGGCCGGCGCCGAGCCGTTCGCCCGCCCCGGCAGCGCGGGCGGCTGCTCCACGGCGCCGAGCGCCTTGCGCCGCCGCCGGAACAGCGCGGCGGGCCCGGCGTGGGCGTCGACGGGCGCGCTCGGCTCCGACTGCGGACCCGACTCCTCGAGCACCCCGTCGTCGGCGACCCCGTGCGGGTCGACCGCGCCCGGCGCGAGCTGCGGGTAGCCCTGCGGCGGCAGTTCGCTCGGGTGCAGCGGCAGGTAGAGCGTGAACGTCGAGCCGCGGCCCGGCTCGCTCGCCGCGTGGATCTCGCCGCCCAGCAGCCGGGCGATCTCCCGGCTGATCGACAGCCCCAGGCCCGTACCGCCGTACTTGCGGCTGGTCGTGCCGTCCGCCTGCTTGAACGCCTCGAAGATGACCCGCATCTTCCCGGCGGCGATCCCGATGCCCGTGTCGGTGACCGAGAAGGCGATCAGATCGCCGTCCGCGTCCCGCAGCGAGCCGGCCTCCAGCAGCTGCTCCCGGATCGACTGCGGCACATCGGCGCTCGCCGGACGGATCACCAGCTCCACCGCGCCGCTGTCGGTGAACTTCACCGCGTTCGACAGAAGGTTGCGCAGCACCTGCAGCAGCCGCTGCTCGTCCGTGTGCAGCGTCGCCGGCAGCTCCGGCGACACCCGTACGGAGAAGTCGAGGCCCTTCTCCGCGGTCAGCGGCCGGAACGTCGCCTCCACGTAGTCGACCAGCTGCACCAGCGCGATCCGCGTCGGGGAGACGTCCATCTTGCCCGCCTCGACCTTCGACAGATCGAGGATGTCGTTGATCAGCTGGAGCAGGTCGGAGCCCGCCCCGTGGATCGTCTCGGCGAACTCCACCTGCTTCGGCGAGAGATTGCCCTCCGCGTTGTCCGCGAGCAGCTTGGCCAGGATCAGCAGCGAGTTGAGCGGCGTGCGCAGCTCGTGCGACATGTTCGCCAGGAACTCCGACTTGTAGCGCATGGAGACCGCGAGCTGCTCCGCCCGCTCCTCCAGCACCTGCCGGGCCTCCTCGATCTCGGTGTTCTTCACCTCGATGTCGCGGTTCTGCTGGGCCAGCAGCTCGGCCTTCTCCTCCAGCTCGGCGTTGGACGCCTGCAGCGCCTTCTGCCGGTTCTCCAGCTCCGCCGAGCGCTCGCGCAGCTGCTCGGTCAGCTCCTGCGACTGCTTGAGCAGCACCTCGGTCTTGGTGTTGACGCTGATCGTGTTGACGCTCGTCGCGATCATCTCGGCGATCTGGTTGAGGAAGTCCCGCTGGATCTGGGTGAAGGGCTGGAACGACGCCAGCTCGATCACCCCGAGGACCTTCCCCTCGAAGAGCACCGGCAGCACGATCACATACGCGGGCGAGGCCTCGCCGAGCCCCGAGGAGATCTTCAGATAGCCCGGCGGCACATTGACCTGGATCGTCCGCTTCTCCTCGGCGGCGGTGCCGATCAGCGTCTCGCCCGGCCTGAAGGTCGTGGGCATCAGACCCGCGGAGTAGCCGTAACTGCCGCGCATGCACAGCTCGTACGACAGCTCGCCGCCGGGCGCCACGTCAGGGCTGTGGCCCGAGGGCATCGCCAGGAAGAACGCGCCGTGCTGCGCCGAGACCACCGGCGTCAGCTCGCTCATGATCAGCGAGGCGACGTCGTCCAGGTCCCGCCTGCCCTGCATCAGACCCGAGATCCGGGCCAGGTTGCCCTTGAGCCAGTCCTGCTCCTCGTTGGCGAGGGTGGTGTCGCGGAGGTTCGCGATCATCGTGTTGATGTTGTCCTGGAGGACCTGGATCTCGCCGGCCGCGTCCACGTCGATCTTGAGATTGAGGTCGCCGCGGGTCACCGCGGTCGCCACGGCCGCGATGGCGCGCACCTGGCGGGTGAGGTTCCCGGCCATCTCGTTCACCGACTCGGTGAGGTCCCGCCAGGTGCCGTCGACGTCCCGGACCCTGGCCTGACCGCCCAGCTGCCCGTCGGTGCCCACCTCGCGGGCCACCCGGGTGACCTCCTCGGCGAACGACGACAGCTGGTCGACCATGGTGTTGATGGTGGTCTTCAGCTCGAGGATCTCGCCCCGCGCATCGATGTCGATCTTCCGGGTGAGGTCGCCCTTGGCGATGGCCGTGGTGACCGTCGCGATCTGGCGCACCTGGCCGGTCAGGTTGGACGCCATGGAGTTCACGGACTCCGTGAGGTCCCGCCAGGTCCCGGAGACGCCCGGGACGTGCGCCTGGCCGCCCAGCTCGCCCTCCGTGCCCACTTCGCGGGCCACGCGGGTCACCTCGTCGGCGAACGACGACAGGGTCGTCACCATCGTGTTGACGGTGTCGGCGAGCTCGGCGACCTCGCCGCGCGCCTCGACGTCCACCTTCTTGGTCAGATCGCCGTTGGCGACCGCCGACGACACCCGGGCGATGTTGCGCACCTGGCTGGTCAGGTTGTTGGCCATCAGGTTGACGTTGTCGGTGAGGTCCTTCCAGATGCCGGACACGCCCCGCACCCGCGCCTGGCCGCCCAGCACGCCCTCCGTGCCCACCTCGCGCGCGACCCTGGTCACCTCGTCGGCGAAGTCCAGCAGCTGGTCGACCATCGTGTTGACGGTCGTCACCAGCTCGAGGATCTCGCCCTTCGCGTCGACCGTGATCTTCTTCGACAGATCGCCCTTGGCGACCGCGGTCGTCACCTCGGCGATATTGCGCACCTGCGAAGTCAGGTTGTTCGCCATGAAGTTGACGGACTGGGTCAGGTCCTTCCAGGTTCCGGAGACTCCCTGCACCTCCGCCTGGCCGCCCAGGATGCCCTCGGTGCCCACCTCGCGGGCCACCCGCGTCACCTGCTCGGCGAACGACGAGAGCTGGTCCACCATCGTGTTGAGGGTGTTCTTCAGCTCCAGGATCTCGCCGCGCGCGTCCACGTCGATCTTCTGCGACAGGTCGCCGCGGGCCACCGCCGTGGCGACCTGGGCGATGTTGCGGACCTGGCCGGTGAGGTTCTCCGCCATGCCGTTCACGGAGTCCGTCAGATCGCGCCATACGCCGGCGACGCCGGGCACCTGCGCCTGACCGCCGAGGCGGCCCTCCGTGCCCACGTCCCGGGCCACCCGGGTCACCTGCTCCGCGAAGGCGGAGAGCTGGTCGACCATGGTGTTGATGGTGTTCTTGAGCTCCAGGATCTCGCCGCGCGCATCGACGTCGATCTTCTGCGACAGGTCGCCGCGGGCCACCGCGGTCGTCACCTGCGCGATCTGGCGCACCTGCGAGGTCAGGTTCCCGGCCATGAAGTTGACGGAGTCGGTCAGCTCCTTCCAGGTGCCGCTGACGCCGTCGACGCGCGCCTGACCGCCGAGGCGGCCCTCCGTGCCCACGTCCCGCGCCATCCGCGTGACCTGGTCGGCGAAGGACGAGAGCTGCGCCACCATCGTGTTGACGGTGTTCTTCAGCTCCAGCATCTCGCCCGCCACGTCGACCGTGACCTTCTGCGACAGATCGCCGTTCGCCACCGCCGTCGTCACCTGCGCGATGTCGCGGACCTGGCCGGTGAGGTTGCGGAACGCCGTGTTCACCGAGTCGGTGAGGTCCTTCCAGGTGCCGGCCGCGCCGGGCACCTCAGCCTGGCCGCCGAGCCGGCCCTCGACGCCGACCTCCCGGGCCACGCGGGTCACCTCGGAGCCGAAGGACTGGAGCTGGTCCACCATCGTGTTGACGGTGTTCTTCAGCTCCAGCATCTCGCCCGCCACGTCGACCGTGACCTTCTGCGACAGATCGCCGCTCGCGACCGCCGTCGTCACGGTCGCGATGTCCCGCACTTGAGTGGTCAGGTTCCTGAAGACCGTGTTCACCGAGTCGGTGAGGTCCTTCCAGGTCCCGGCGGCGCCCGGCACCTGCGCCTGGCCGCCCAGCAGACCCTCGGCCCCGACCTCGCTCGCCACTCGGGTGACCTCGTCCGCGAACGTGCGCAGCGTCTCGGTCATCTGGTTGATGGTCTCGGCGAGTTGGGCCACCTCGCCGCGCGCGCTCACCGTGACCTTCTGCGACAGGTCGCCGTTGGCGACGGCCGTGGTCACCTCGGCGATGCCCCGCACCTGCGAGGTCAGATTCCCCGCCATCGTGTTGACGGAGTCGGTGAGGTCCTTCCACACGCCGGCCACGCCCGGCACCGTCGCCTGCCCGCCGAGCTCGCCCTCGGTGCCCACCTCGCGGGCCACCCGGGTCACCTCGGAGGAGAAGGAGGACAGCTGGTCCACCATCGTGTTGACGGTGTTCTTCAGCTGCAGCATCTCGCCGGCCACATGGACGGTGACCTTGCGTGACAGATCGCCCTTGGCGACCGCCGTGGTGACGAGAGCAATGTCACGTACCTGAGCGGTCAGCCGGTACGCCATGGTGTTCACCGAATCCGTGAGATCCTTCCACGAACCGGACATACCGCGCACCTGCGCCTGACCGCCGAGCTTCCCCTCGGTGCCGACCTCCAGGGCGACCCTGGTCACCTCGTCGGTGAACGCCGACAGCTGGTCCACCAGGTTGTTGACGGTCCGCGCGACCTTCAGGAACTCGCCGCGCAGCGGCCGTACGGCCCCGTCGTCCGTCCCGTCCTCGGAGTGCGAGCGCAGCTCCATGCGCTGCTCCAGATCGCCCTCGGCGACCGCGGACAGCACTCTGCCGACCTCGGAGACCGGCCGCGCCAGATCGTCCACCAAGGCGTTCGACGCGTCCACAGCGGCCGCCCAGGAGCCCTCGCAGGCCCCTGTCTCCAGCCGCTCGGTCAGCTTCCCCTCGCGTCCGACCATCCTGCGTACGCGCGCGATTTCGCCCGTCAAATGCAGATTGCGGTCCGCTACCTCGTTGAATACTGCGGCGATTTCCGACATGACGCCATCGCCCGACACCGTCAGACGCCGACGGAAATTCCCGTCGCGCATGGACGCCAATGCCGCCAGCAGCCTGTTCAGAGCCGCCGTATCCACCTCGGTAGTCCCATTGCTCCGGGACCGTCCGCCCTTCGCGCGCGTGCCCTTGCCACGCGCCGCCACGTCAGACTCCACCGTGTCCCTCCCGCAGGGGTTGACCGAACTGCCCAGGCTGTCTCAGGAAGCAAGCCCAGTGTTTCACTCTGGCCGAACCAGGCCATAACAGTTCGGCAGCTTCGCATAGCGTCCCCGCCCCCGCAGGGCGGAAACAGCGGCGACCGGCATCCGCTAGGACTGCGAAGGTAAGTAACCTGGCATCCGGCTGTCCAACCGCCCCGGTCCGCCCGGCGGGGGCGGCGTGGGACGTGAACTTCCACCGGGCACCGGGAGGGGCAGGGCCGATCATGGCAGAGCCGGGCGTCGAGACGCGTACGAGGAGTTCTGTGATCACCGCGCGGGCGGCCGCCAGCTTCGACCCCGTCGGGCGGTCCGTCGCGACCGCCCGCGCCTTCGTCCGCGACACACTCCAGGGCTGGGGGTACTCCGACGTCGTCGACGACGCCGTCGTCCTCACCAGCGAACTGGTCACCAACGCCGTCGTGCACGCGGGCACCTCGGCCGACGTGCTGTGTCTGCGCTCCGAGGACGGCGTCCGCGTAGAGGTCGCCGACCGCTACCCCGAGCGCGAAGTCCCCATGCAGGGCACGTCCCAGCAACTGGTCAACCCCGACCGCGAGAACGGCCGGGGGCTGCTCCTGTGCGCCGCCCTGGCCTCCCGCTGGGGCGTCGAGTACAGCCCGACCAAGAAGCAGGTCTGGTTCCAACTCGACCTCCCCCAGCGCCCGGTCGGCACCCGCTCCGCCGGCCCGGTCGTGCCCGTCGGCCTCCTCCCGGTCGCCGACGAGCGCGTACGCGTCGCCGTGTCCCAGATCGACCGCAGCGGCGCCATCTCCGTCTGGAACGAGGACGCCGAGCACCTCTTCGGGTACCCGGCCGATCAGGTCGTCGGCAAGCCCCTGACCGACTTCGCCGCCTGGCCGCACACCCCGGGCATCGGCACCGGCATCGCCGAGGCCCTCCAACTCTCCCGCTGGGAGGGCAGCTACGGCATCCGCGGCGCCGACGGCCGCGTCATCCCCGTCTACGCCTCCCACCTTCGGGTACGGGACACGCACGGCGAGCCCTCCACCGTCTGCCTGCTCGTGCGCGACGACGAGCGCGCGGTCCTGCAGACCCCGCAGCGGGCCCCGGTCACCGACTCCGTCAACGAGAGCCGCTCCGCAGACCCGTTCGAGGTATTCATCGGCTCCCCCGCCCCTGACGACCTCGACGGCCTGCTCCAGCGAACCGTCGAACGCGCCCGCGACATGCTCGACGGCGACGCCGCCTTCCTGCTGCTGGCCACGGACGACGAGACCGAGCTGGAGGTACGGGCCACCACCGGACTGCCCTCCGCACGGCAGCGCTTCGCCCGCGTCCCCGTCGAAGCCGGAACCGGCCGCTACGGCTCCGCCCGGATGCCGGCCGTCCACGAGGACCTCACCGCCGTCCCGGGCGCCGTCCCGCTGCTCAACTCCACGGGCATGCGCTCGGTCGTCACCGTCCCGCTCAAGGTCGAGGGCCGCCTCACGGGCTCCCTCGGCGTCGCCGCCGAGTCAGCCGGCCGCTACTCCAACGAAGAGGCCCTGCGCCTGCAGTTCGCGGCCGACCGCATCGCGCTCGCCGTCGAGTCCGCCCGCCTCGGCGAGCTGGAACGCCTGCGCCGCGGCTCCCTCTCCTTCCTCGTCGAGGCCTCCGACCTCCTCGCCGGCACCCTGGACCGCGACCAGACCCTGGCCCTGATGGCCCAGATGACCGTGCCGACGCTCGCCACCTGGTGCGCCGTCTACACGATCGCCGACCCGGCCTCGGAGCCGTACCTCAGCTATGTGCTCCACGAGGACGAGGAGCGCATCGACGGCCTCAAGGCCCTGCTCTCCAAGATCGCCCCGCCGGACCCGGTCCCCACCCCCGGCGCCCGCGTCTGGAGCGCGCCCGCCGACGCCGCCCAGCGGGCCGCCCTGCTCACCTCCAAGCGCGAGCTGGGCCTCGGCGCGACGCCGCCGGTCTCCTCCGGCATCGGCACCACCCTCGCCACGGCCGCCGCGGTCGGCGGCGAGACGGTCGTGCTCCCGCTCGTCGCTCGCAACCGCGTGATCGGCATGCTGACCCTCGGCAAGCCCTCCGACGACCACTTCCGCCAGGAGATCCTCGAACTGGCCGAGGATCTCTCCCGCCGAGCGGCGCTCGCCCTCGACAACGCCCGCCTCTACTCCGAGCGCATGGCCATCAGCCAGTCCCTCCAGCGCAGCCTTCTGCCGCCGGAGCTCCCCCAGGTCCCCGGCGTCGAGGTCGAGGTCATCTACCGCGCGGCCGGCGAAGGCAACGAAGTCGGCGGCGACTTCTACGACCTCTTCCCCATCCGCGACGGCGCGTACGGCTTCGCCATCGGCGACGTCTGCGGCACCGGCCCGGAGGCCGCCGCGGTCACCGGCCTCGCCCGGCACGCCCTGCGCCTGCTCGCCCGCGAGGGCTTCGGCGGCCCGGCCGTCCTGGAGCGGCTGAACGCCGCCATCCTCGACGAGGGCGCCCGCAGCCGCTTCCTCACTCTTCTGTACGGCGAGCTGTGGCCGCAGGAGGACGGCAGCGCGATCCTCAAGGTCGTCTGCGCCGGCCACCCCCTCCCGCTGCGCCTGCGCCAGGACGGCAGCGTCGAGCCGGCGGCCGAGCCCCAGCCGCTGCTGGGCGTCATGGACGACCTCGAGCTGTACGAGCAGGTGGTGACCCTCGATCCCGGCGACGTGCTTCTCTGCGTCACCGACGGCGTGACCGAGCGCCGCGAGGGCACGCGCATGCTGGGCGACGACGGACTGATCGACGTCCTCACCGCCTGCACCGGCCTCACGGCGGGCGCGGTCGCCGCCCGGGTCCTGCGCGCGGTCGAGCGCTTCGCGGCGGAGCCCGCGTCCGACGACATGGCGATCCTCGCGATGCGCGTCCCGGAGCCCCAGGTCTGAACACGAAGAAGGCCCCCGCCACTTGGCGGGGGCCTTCTTCACTGAGCCCCAATACGGAATCGAACCGTAGACCTTCTCCTTACCATGGAGACGCTCTACCGACTGAGCTATTGGGGCCTGCTGCGCTGCGGCAACGGGATAGATCATACCCCGAACACAGGGCCGCCAAGAACCACCCATTCCTCTGGACCGCCCGCCGCCCTGCTGCCACCATGCGCGAATGCTGACAGGCCCGAGAACACCCAGGCTCGCCGTCGCAGCAGCCGCTGTCGCACTCCTCTTAGCCGGCTGCGGCGACGGCGACGGCAAGGCCGAACCGAAGCCGAAGCCCAAGCCGTCCCCGGAGGCGAAGGAGACCCCGCGCCCCGGCGATCAGCGCGTCACCCTCACCTGGAAGGGCAAAAAGCGCGTGTACGCAGTGCACGCGCCGCCCTCGTACACCCCCGGCGCCAAGCTGCCGCTGGTCATCGCCATGCACCCCTACCCGAGCGACGGCACGTACGTCGCCCAGCTGACCGGCCTCAATGCGAAAGCCGACAAGGAAGGGTTCCTCGTCGCCTATCCCGACGGCCTGGACCAGGCGTACAACGCGTTGATCTGCTGCGGCGCCGAGGACGACGTCGGCTTCATCTCGGAGATGACCAAGCGTCTGCTGAACACCTGGCAGGCCGACCCGGACCGCGTCTACGCGACCGGGATCTCCAACGGCGCCGACATGGCGTACAGACTGGCCGTCGAGCTCCCGGGCACACTGGCGGCGATAGCCCCGGTCAGCGGTGGATACGGCGGCTCGGCCGCTGAAGACGCCGCCTATATGCCCAAGTCCCCGGTGCACGTCGCCACGTTCGTCGGGGGCCTCGACAAGAACTACAACCTGATGGAGATCGGCCTGAAAACCTGGCACAAACGGCTGGAATGCGAGGCCGGCCCCGCGGTGAGGCTGAAGGACAAGGTCACCAGGACGACCGCGAAGTGCCGGGACTCCTCGGAGTTCGTGACCTACCGACTCCCGGACATGGGCCACAACTGGCCCGGCAGCGAGGACCTGACCATGGGCGCCCCGACGGCCGGCGTCAATGCCACGGATGTCATCTGGGAGTTCTTCAAGGGCCACCCCAGGAAATCCCCCTGAACGCAAAAATGCCTCAACCCCCGAACAGAGTTCGGGGGTTGAGGCTAAAAATTGTTCGGCGGCGTCCTACTCTCCCACAGGGTCCCCCCTGCAGTACCATCGGCGCTGAAAGGCTTAGCTTCCGGGTTCGGAATGTAACCGGGCG